>CAIXQT010000336.1 GCA_903921665.1 uncultured Opitutia bacterium | reverse complement strand
CTACCACCGCCTGCACATCGCCGCCGAGGAACTGCCTGAAGCCTTGCGCCTGCTCCACGCCAAAGGCTTCGCCGGCGTGAACCTCACCGTCCCGCACAAGATCCAGGCGCTCACGCTCGCCGAGTCCCTTTCGCCCGAAGCGCGCCGCGCCGGATCCGTCAACACGCTCGTCCGCACGCCGACCGGCTGGACCGGCGACACCACCGACGGCCAAGGCTTCCTCGAAGCCCTCCGCGAACGCTCCGGCCGTACGACCAAGGATCGCCCGGTCATACTGCTTGGTTCCGGCGGCGCCGCCCGCGCCGTCGCCGCCGCTTGCTTGGCGGACGGCTGCGCGTCGCTACGCCTGCATAATCGCGACGTCGCCAAGGCTACGATCCTCGCCGCCGCGCTCGCCGACCCGCGCGCCCAGGCCGCGGGACTTGACGAGATCGCCGCCTCGCCGGACGCCGTGATCGTTAACTGCACCACGCTGGGACTGAAGCCGGCGGACGCCTCGCCCTTCCCCGCCGAGCTCCTCGCCTCCGGCCAGTTCGTCTTCGACACCACTTACGGCACCGAACCTTCGCGCCTGCTGAAAGACGCGCGCGAACGCGGCGTCGCCAGCTGCGACGGACGCTCGATGCTCCGCTGGCAGGGAGCGCTCGCCTTCCGCCGCTGGAACGGCATGCTTCCCCCGGAAGCCCCGATGCGCGCCGCGCTCGGCGAAACCGCCCCCTGACCATGACGCTCGTCGACCTGCAGAACTTCGCCAAGCTCCACCCGGCCCTCGCCGCGTTGAGCGTCGGCGCCGTCGGCGCCTGCGTCGGGAGCTTCCTCAACGTCTGCATCCATCGCCTCCCCAAAGGGGAATCGATCGTGACGCCGGGTTCACGCTGCGCCTGCGGACAGCCGATCCCTTTCTGGTATAACATCCCGCTCTTCGGCTGGCTCTTCCTCCGCGGTCGCGCCCACTGCTGCGGTGCGCGCATCTCCGTCCGCTATCCGCTCGTCGAACTCACGACCGCCCTCCTCTTCGTCGCGGCTTGGACGTTCCTGCCCCCGGCCAAGGCCGCGGTCGCGTGCGTCTACCTCCCATTGCTCGTGTTGCTCGCCGGCTGCGACCTGGACGACATGATGGTCCCTGACGCCCCGAACTTCGCCTTGGTCGGGACCGGCATCATCCTCGCGATGCTCGCCCCCTCGGTCCACGGCGAGACCGCGCATTCGATCGAAGCCGTCAATCGCTTCCGGGCGCTGATGGATGCCTTGCTCGGCGTGGCGGCGGGCACGGCCTTGGTCTGGTGGATCCGCACCATCGGAAGCGTCCTCGCCGGCCGCGAGGCCATGGGAGAAGCAGATATCATCCTTTGCGCCGGGGTCGGCGCCTATTGCGGCTGGCAAGGTGCGGTCTTCTGCCTTTTCGGCGGTGCCGTCGTCGGCGTCATCACCGCGCTCCCAGGCCTGATCCAAGCCAAAGTAAAAGGGGAAGAATACGCAGGAGTAGTCCCTTTTGTCCCCAGTATGGCCATCGCCGGGGCTATTTGGTTCTTCCGGGGCCCCGAACTGGTCCTTCTCTGGCGCAACTGGGCGGTTTCGTGAATCATTCTGACTTGTCAGCCTCCTCCCCCCTACCAATCATCCTGACTTACCCCGCTATGAAGCAGCTCGCCCTTGCTACCTTGATCGCTTCCGCCGCAATGGTCGGTTGCACCACTTACGACACCCCGAACCACGGACGTAACGTCTCGATGGAACCCAGCCATAACTTCCTCGGCATCGTCAAGATCGAGTCCGGATCCTACGCCCCGAACGAAAAGCCCACCGTGAGCGCGAACATGAATGATTTCTACAGCCGCCGCCTCACTTCCGGCGACCGCATCACCCTCCTCTGGGGCGCGGTCACGCTGACGGATTACTAATCCTTCAAGTATCCCTTGCAGAAGCCCCGGATTCGGGGCTTCTTCGTTTACAGGCCATGAACGACCCCGGAAGCAATGTCGCCCGCCATCTTCGGATCGCGGCTACCGACCGTCCGGACGGCGTGGCCTTAAAATGCCCGACCCATGTCGACGCCACGGGACATGTCCTGCACGATGTCCGCTCGTTCCGCCAACTGGACCAGGAGAGCGATGCGGCGGGCGAATACTTCGCCAGCGCCGGCATCGCCGAAGGCGACCGCGTGCTGCTCGCCGTCCGACCTGGCCACGACCTGATCGTCGGGATGTTCGGCTTGCTGAAGCTGGGCGCCGTACCGGTCGCCATCGACCCAGGCATGGGATGGTCGGCCTTTCTCGGCTGCGTTCGCCGCTCCCGCCCGACCGGCCTGGTCGGCATCCTCCCTGCCTCGCTCCTCAGTCGACTGCCTTTCACGGCGTTCCGCACGCTCCGCCATCGCGTGACGGTCGGAGGCTCCGCCTGGCGCCAAGCGCTGGCGAAGGACCGTCGGATACCGCGCCCGCTCGCGCCCGTCAGGCCTGACACGCTGGCCGCGATCCTCTTCACGTCCGGTTCGACCGGCACGCCCAAGGGCGTCTGCTATACGCACGGGATGTTCGATGCGCAGATCGAGCTGGTCCGTTCGACTTACGGCATCCGCCCCGGCGAGATCGACATGGCGATGCTGCCGCTCTTCTCGCTCTTCAATCCGGCGCTCGGAACGACGACCATCACCCCGCTCCTCGATCCATCGCGGCCGCTCGCCGCCGACCCGGCTCCGCTGGTGGCCGCCCTCATTTCCGAAGGCGTCACTTGCTCCTTCGGCTCGCCCGCGATCTGGGGCAAGGTCGCCGATCATTGCGAAGCCCGCGGACTCCGCCTGCCCGCCCTGCGGCGTCTGCTCATCGCCGGCGCCCCGGTCTCAGGCGAACTGCTCGCGAAGCTGCGCGTGGTCGCGCCAAGCTGCGCCACCCATACTCCCTACGGCGCCACGGAATGCCTACCGGTCACGACCATCACCGCGGAAGAACTGCTCGGCGAAGCCCGCCAACTGGCCCTCAAGGGCCAGGGCACCTGCGTCGGCCGGCCGGTCGACGGCGTCGAGATCCGCGTGATCAGGGAGTCAGCTGACCCGATCGCCTCGCTCTCCCAGGCCGCTCCCTGCGACATCGGTGAGATCGGCGAGGTCATCGCGACCGGCCCCAGCGTGACGCGTGAATACGACGGACTCCCCGAAGCCACCCGCGCGGCCAAGATCGCCGAAGGCGACCGCCTCTGGCATCGCATGGGCGACCTAGGCTCGCTCGATGCTTCCGGTCGGTTGTTCTTCCTCGGCCGACGCGTCGAAGCGGTCCGCACGGCCAAAGGAGACCTGCCGACGGAGTCACTTGAACCGGCCTTTCGCCAGCACCCGCACGTCCTCCGCTGCGCGCTGATCGGCATCGGGACCGCCCCTGACCAGACGGCCACGCTGGTCGTCGAGCCGAGGGCAGGACATTTCCCGGAGACCGAAGCGGACCGCGCACGCTTCGTCGCCGAACTCCGCGACCTCGCCCACGTCAACCCGCAGGCCGGCCGCATCAAGCACGTCGTCTTCCAGCGCGCCCTGCCGGTGGACGTCCGCCATAACGCCAAGATCCACCGCCTCCGCTTGTCGAAGGAATGGACCAACCGCCTCACCCGATGAATCCGCCCCTCGTCCTCGTCACCGGCGGCGCCGGCTTCCTCGGTCAGGCCGTGGTCCGTCGCTGCCTCGCGCGCGGCTATCGCGTCCGCATCCTGGGGCGCACCCCGCTCGCCGGAGAACTTGCCGGCCAGGTCGATTTCGTCCGTGGCGACATCGCCGATCGCGCCACGGTGGACGCGGCGGTGCAAGGGTGCGACTTCGTCTTTCACGTCGCGGCGAAAGCCGGCGTCTGGGGTCCGTGGGAAGAATACCTGCGCATCAATATCGAGGGCACGTCCCATGTCGTCGAAGCCTGCCAGGCCCACGGCGTGCGCGCCTTGGTGCACACGAGCACGCCCAGCGTCGTCTTCAACGGAGAGGCTTTCCGCGGAGCCGACGAATCCCTGCCCTACGGCGATCACTGGCTTTGCGCCTATGCCGAGACGAAGGCCATCGCCGAAGAAGTCGCCCTCCAGGCCGCCTCGGACAAACTCAGGGTCTGCGCGCTCCGTCCGCACCTGATCTGGGGGCCGGGCGACCCGCACATCTTCCCTCGCCTGCTCGCCCACGCCCGCGCCGGCAAGCTGCGCATCGTCGGCGACGGCCAGAACCAGGTCGACGTCACGCATGTCGATACCGCGGCCGACGCCCACCTCGGGGCGCTCGATGCGCTCCTCGCCGGTCGGGCCAACGGCAAGGCCTACTTCCTGTCACAAGGCGAACCCGTGAAGCTCTGGGAGTTCATCAACCGCCTCCTCGTCGGCGCCGGCGAAACGCCCGTGACCCGTCGCATCAGCCAGCGCGCGGCCTATCGGCTCGGCGCCCTGCTCGAAGTCGTCTGGACGCTCTTCCGCCTCAAGGGTGAACCGCCCATGACCCGCTTCGTCGCCGTCGAACTCGCCAAGGACCATTGGTACGACGTCTCCGCCGCCCGCCGCGACCTCGGCCTCAAGCCCGCCGTGGAGACTTGGGCTGAACTCGACCGGCTCGCGGCGACGTTACGCACGAAGTAACGCGTTCGCTTGCCCTAGGACGCTTTCGCCCCATCCCTTTTGCCATGCCCGCCGACGGACTCCAGCCTGACAAGACCTTCATCGTGACGATGAAGACGTGGTTCGACCAGACCGACGGCCTTGGCATCCTGCACCACTCGCACTACGTGCTGCTGATGGAGCGCGCCCAGAAGGCGATGTTCGTGGCGATGATGGGCAAAGACACCCTCGACCCGGCCGTCGCGCCCGACGTCTACGTGGTCGTCCGCGACATCGACCTGCACTACCACGCCCCGATCCGCCCGGAGTGCGACGTGAAGTTGATCATGTCTGTCCGCAAGGTCCGCGCCGCCGGCCTGACGGTCGATTTCGAATTCCGCAGCGCCGACTTCGCCACCCTGCACGCCAAGGCTTCGCGCACCGTCTGCCGCATGGACGGCACGACCCACCAGCCCGCGGCCTGGAGCGACGAGTTTCGGACGAAGCACGAAGCCCTTATCAGGGCTTAAGAGGACTGGATAGAGGACAGCGTTGAGGGCTGAATGGAGGACTGAATGGAACAAGTCAGCCGCCAACAAGAGGCTGTCCTTCATCATCCATTCAGACCTCAACGCAGTCCTCCATTCAGCGATCCACGCAGTCCTCTACGCCGCGCGTAGCGCGGCGCAAATCCCGCACGTCTTCCCGTCGCAACCGCGAGCGGTGCAGTGTTCGCGTCCGTAAAAGATGATCCGCAGGTGCAGTTTATTCCAAACGTCCTCCGGGAAAAGCCGCTTGAGGTCTTTCTCGACCTGCTCGACGGACTTGCCCGGGCTGAGTTTCCAACGCTTGGCCAGACGATGGATATGCGTGTCCACCGGGAAGGCCGGCACGCCGAACGCCTGCGCCATCACGACCGAAGCCGTCTTGTGCCCGACGCCCGGCAGTTCTTCGAGTTCTTCGAAGGTCCGAGGTACCTGGCCGTCATGCTTCGCCATGAGCATCCTACCCAAGCCGACGAGGGCCTTGGATTTCTGCGGAGCGAGCCCAAGCTGACGGATCAGCGCCAAGACCCGCGCTTCGGTCATCGCCGCCATCTTGGCCGGCGTACCGGCCTCGGCGAACAGCGCCGGCGTGATCTCGTTGACCTTCTTGTCCGTGCATTGGGCCGAGAGCACCACCGCGACCAGCAGCGTGAAGGCATCCGTGTGTTCCAACGGAATCGGCGTCGTCGGGTAGAGCTTCGCGAGCTCTCTCCCCACGTAATCGGCACGTTCCTGCTTGGTCATGAACCGACGATGTGAACGGCCGGGCGGATGGCAACGCGCCTCGGGCGGATGACTTATTCACAAGGCCTCGAATGGTTTGCCAAACCTTATGCCGAAACCGTGATTCTCTAATACCCCCACCCTCGCTTGGTGGGCGGTTGCGAGACCCGTTTCCTCCTTCAAAACCTTTCCTACTTCCATGGCCCAGCTGCCCTACGATCCGTCCAAAATCACCCGCGAACTCGCCCGCCATTACATCGCGGCGACCGAGGGAGACATCCGCGCGATGTTCGCCGCCATCGGCGCCAAGGACTTCCCGGACATGTACTCCCACATCGACGACGCGGTGAAGTTCCCGGGCGTCCAGGATCTCCCCGACGAACTGGAATACCAAGCCCTCGCCGATCGCATGGAGTCCCTTTCGAAGAAGAATTCCGTCAAGACGGCGTTCCTCGGTGACGGCCTGCAGGTGTACCGCACCAACGAGATCGTCGGGCACGTCTGCTCGATCCGCAACCTTACGACTTCTTACACGCCGTATCAGCCCGAGCGCTCCCAGGGCACGCTGATCACCCACTGGATCTATCAGTCCACGCTCGCCCAGCTGACCGGCTTCGAAGCCGTCAATTCCTCGCTTTACGAGCGCGCCAGCGCGCTCTTCGAAGCCGCCGTCTGCGCCGTGCGCATGGGCGACGCCGAAGCCAATACGGTGCTTGTCGCCGCCAACCTCCTGCCGACCGACCTGGAAGTCCTCCGCACGCACGTCGCCGATACGTCAGTGAAGCTCGAGTTCCTCGCGGCCGACGAAGACACCGGCCGCCTGACCGCTGCCGGCATCGCCGCCGCCTCCGCGCGCCTCGGCAAGCAGCTCGCCGCCGTGATCTTCCCGCAGGTCAACGCGCTCGGACTCCTTGAGGACGTCGACGCCTTGACCGACGCGTGCGCCGACGCCGGGGTGAAATCCATCGCGGTCATCGACCCGATGCTCCTCGCCACCGGCGGCCTCAAGGCCCCCGCCCAATACGGCCGCAAGGGCGCCGACATCCTCGTCGGCGAAGGCCAGCACCTCGCCATCGGCGCCAACTTCGGCGGCCCCGGCCTCGGCATCTTCGCCGTCCGCCACAACGCCGACAAGAAGAACGAAGTCCGCGAGACCCCCGGACGCTTCGTCGGCAAGGCCAAGGACAACGCCGGACGCGATTGCATCGTGATGGTGATGTCCACCCGCGAGCAGCACATCCGCAAGGACAAGGCCACTTCGAACATCTGCTCCAACCAGGCCTTCATCGCCACGATCGCCGGAGCCTCCATTCTCGCCCGCGGCGAAGCCGGCATGGCCGCCAGCTGCGTCGCCGGTCGCGACCAGGCCCGCCGCGCCGCCGCCAAGCTGCACAATATTCCTGGCCTTAAGGTCTGCTACGCGAACCAGGCCTTCTGGAACGAGTTCAGCCTGATGCTCCCCGAACCCGCCGCCGCCGTCATCGCCAAGGGGCGCGCCGCCGGACTCCACGTGGGCGTCGACATCACGGGCCGTACGCCCTGCAACTGCTCGCTGCTGAAGATCTCCTTCAGCGACCTGCAGGCCTCCGCCGACACCGACAAGCTGGTCGCGTTCTTCGAAAGCCTCTACGGCAAATCCGCCGGCACGAAGACCCTCGCCGAGATCCCGGCTGCCCTGCTCCGCCAAGGCGCCGTCGGCCTACCCTCCTTCCCTCTCGCCGAACTGAAGGCCTACTACTCGAAGCTCGGTGAGCTCAACGTCTCGCCCGACACCGGCTGCTTCCCGCTCGGTTCGTGCACGATGAAGTATAACCCGCACATCAACGACTGGGCCGCCGGCCTGCCGGGCTTCACGGGCCTGCACCCGCAGGCGCCGACCGAGGACGCGCAGGGCTCCCTCGAACTCCTCTGGCAGACGCAGGAGTGGTTCCGGAAGATCACCGGCCTCGCCGGTCTGACCACCCAGCCTGTCGCCGGAGCGCAAGGCGAACTCGTCGGGCTCAAGCTCTTCCAGGCCTACCATCGTCACCATGGCCAGCACCGCGATATCATCCTGATTCCGTCGACCGCCCACGGCACGAACTTCGCCACGGCCACCACGGCCGGCTACGCCACCAAGCGCAACCCGGACGGCTCGCCCTCGGGCATCGTGCTCCTGAAGTCCGCCCCCGACGGCCGCGTCGACCAGGCGGACTTCGCCGCGAAGATCGCCGAGTTCGGTCCGCGCATCGCCGGCATGATGGTGACCAATCCGAACACCTCCGGCGTCTTCGAGACCGACTTCCAGAAGATGGCGGCGGAAATCCATCGCGTCGGCGGCCTCGTCTACATGGATGGCGCCAACATGAACGCCATCGCGGGCTGGGTGAACCTCGGCGCCCTCGGCGTCGACGCGGTCCATAACAACCTGCACAAAACCTGGACGGTCCCCCATGGCGGCGGCGGCCCTGGCGACGGCATCGTAGCGGTGTCCGAGCGCCTCATGGACTTCCTCCCCGGCTTCCAGATCGAGAAGCGCGGCGACGTTTACGTGCCGGTGAAGCCGAAGCACAGCATCGGCTCCTTCCATCGCCACTGGGGCAACTTCGCCCACAAGGTGCGCGTCTACACCTACCTGCAACGCCTCGGCAAGGAAGGCGTCCGCCGCATGGCCGCGATGTCCGTGCTCTCCAGCCGCTATCTGTTCTCCAAGCTCGGCCGGTCTTTCCCGTCGCTCCCCGCGGCGGCCGACGGCGTGCCGCGCATGCACGAGTTCATCCTCACGCTCACCGAAGAAGACTTCAAGCGCATCGAGTCGGCTGGCATTCCGCGCGCGAGCATCATCGCCCGCGTCGGCAAGCTGTTCCTCGACTTCGGCTTCCACGCCCCGACCGTCGCCTTCCCCGAAGTCTTCGGTCTGATGATCGAGCCGACGGAATCCTACACGAAGGACGAGCTCGACCGCTTCGCCGAAGTCGTCCTGGCCATCGGCGACCTCATCCGGACCAACCCGGAAGTCCTCAAGTCCACCCCGCGCTTCACGCCGGTGGACCGAGTCGACGAAGTCGCCGCGAACCGTAACCTCGTCCTGAGCGAACGCCTCACGGCCCTCCCGCTGATCAACGAGAACCGCCTTTCCCCCGTGCTGCTCAACGCGATGCCCATCGCGGAAATCAAGCAACGCGTGCTGGCGACGGTCTGATCAGGCCTTCGGCAGGCGGACGACGAAGACGGTGCCTTTGCCGACCTCGCTGGTCACGGCGATCGTCCCGCCATGGGCTTCGACGGTCTGCTTGACGATCGCAAGACCCAGGCCGGCGCCACCCGTGTGCCGGGAGCGAGAGGCGTCCACGCGGCGGAAGCGCTCGAAGATCTGCCCGAGATTCTCCGGCGCGATGCCGCGGCCGTCATCGGCCACGCGCAGCTCCGAGAAACCTTCGCGCACGCCGGTCGTCACGGTCACGGTCACGCCCGCATCGTTATGCAGGATGGCGTTGATGGATAGGTTGAGGATCACCCGGCCGAGACGACCGGCGTCGCCGACCACCGGCGCGCCTTCGAGCTGCGACACGAGCTTGGCACCATGCTCCTGGGCGACGCGCCCGAGCAAGGCGACGGATTCGTCGGCAAGATCCGCGAGGTCGCAAGGGCCCTCGGTGATAGGCTTGCCCGCATCCCCTTGCGCAAGCTCAAGGAGCGCGTCGGAGATCGATTTCATGCGCAGGGCCGACTGCTTGATGGTCTCGAGCGTGGCCCGATACTCTTCGGGGGTACGAGCCTGCCGCAACGCGCCCTGGCTCTCCGAAAGGACCACCGTGAGCGGCGTCCGCAGCTCGTGCGACGCGTCGGCCGTGAACCGGGCCATGTGCTCGCGGGCGGCGTTCATCTTGCCGAAGGTGTCGTTGAGCACCACGGCTAGCCGGCCGAGTTCGTTCTCGGTATCCTCGACGTCGATCTGCCGGCCGAAGTCGCCGGCGGCGATGCCCTCGGCATCCGCGGCAATCCGCTCGATGGGCCGGAGCGAGCGTCCGGCAAGAATCCAGCCGATACCGCAGCCGACGAAGACGACGGCGATGCCGGCGAGCGCGAGACTCTGAGCCAGCGTCGCCAACGCCTGGTCAAGCTGGGCGATCGGGCTGCCGAACATCACGAGATTGCGGCCCGGCGGACGATGCAGGAGGACGCGATGCCCGGGCAGCGTCACCATCAAGTCCTGCGGCCGCGCCGGACCTTCCTCCGCGTCCGTTTCCAGTTCAGCCAGACCTTGCGCGGCGAGCGCCGGATCCTCCGGAGCGTTCGGCGAACGATAAAGCGGCTTTCCTGCGAGGTCGACCGCCTGGATCCAGACGCCGGTCTCCGCGATTTCGAGCAAGGCCAGACGCGCCTTGGTCGCGCGCTGCTCCTGATTGTCGGCGCGCGGAGCGGCCTTGCCGTTAGGCCTGACCATCGGAGCGGCGGGGCCACGCGGACCGACCACCCCCGGAACGACTTCACCGACGGCGCCCATGCCGCGGGTCATCTCCTGTCGCAGTCGTAGGTCGAGCTCCTGGAGTCGGGCCTGTTTTTCATGGCGATAGAACGCCACGAGCAGCACCGAGGCCGTCGCGGCGAGCAGCGCGAAATTCCAAGCCAGGATCCGCCAGCGGATGGAATGGAAGATCATGGCCGGGCGGGCGCCTTGGGGGCGGCCTCGATGACGTAACCCAACCCGCGGCGGGTCTTGATCAGGTCAGCGCCCAGCTTACGGCGGAGATTGCAGACATGCACTTCCAGCAAGTTCGAAAGCGTGTCCTCGTTCTCGTCGAAGAGATGCTCGTAAAGTTCGGCCCGCGGGACCACGGCTCCGCGGCGATGCGCGAGGTATTCAAGCAAGCCATACTCGCGACCCGTGACCGGCTCGTCCTTGCCGTCCTTGGTCACGCGACGGGCGGTCGTGTCGATCACGACGTCTCCCAGCGAGATGACCGCCGCGGCCGAGCTATGATTACGCCGGACAAGGGCGCGCAACCGGGCCAGCAGTTCCTGCTGCACGTAAGGCTTAGCGACGTAATCGTCCGCCCCGAGGTCGAGGCCGGCGACGCGATCGTCGACCGAATTGCGCGCGGTGAGCATCATGACTGGCGTGCGCTTGGTATGGCGCAGGCGGCGGAGCATCTCCCGGCCATCCATGACCGGCATGAGGTAATCGAGCACGATGGCGTCGTAATCGCACTCCATCGCCTTGCGGAGGCCTTCCTCGCCGTTGGCGGCGCCGTCGGCGGCATAGCCTTCCTCGCGGAGCAGCTTCAGCAGTCCGTTTCGGAGGGGGGCTTCGTCTTCGACAATCAGGAGGCGCATCTGAGCTGGCCTCATATTCTACCCGAACCGCCCTTAATCCAAGATTAAGAATCAGGCCTCGCCGCGGATGAATCGTCCGCGGGAGATCGCGGAATAGGCGCCGGTCAGCAGGGCGCATGCGCCGCAGACCCAGAAGACCTGACCGGGGGTGAGATTCAACGTCTGAAAGGAGATCCACTGCACTCCGGAAGCAGCCAGGATGCCGATGAAGCTCAGGACGTTGGCAGCCCCTTGGACGCCGCCCTTGTCCTCCGGAGCCGGACGGTGCTGCAGCACGGCCGCGATCGGGACGATGAAGAGCCCAGCGGCGAAACCCAGACCGATCAAGCAGAGCACGAAGGGGGTGAAACCGACCCCGGCCATCCCCATCGGGATGGAGCAAAGCGCCAGACCGACGGCCCCGATCGGCACGAGCCGGTATTCGATGCGCCCCCGGGAAGCGTAGCCGGCGGCGACGCTGCCGAAACCGATGCCCAGGGCGAGGGCGAGATTAAGATAGGCGTTCTTGGACTTGCTGAGATGCAACACGTCTTGGGCGTAGATCATCAGGTTCATCTGCACCAACGCGGCCACGAAGAAGAAGCCGGCGTTGCCCCAATTGGCGCGCCAGAGGTCGCGGTCCTGCTTCATGGACATCAATCGCGCCCACAGGTCGGTCACGGGATTGATGCGCGGAGCGCAGGTCGGATTCGCCGCCGGCACCGGAGTGATACCTCGGCTCAGCCACCATCCTAGCAAGGCCAAGAGCGCCAGGATCAATCCGGAAAGGCCCTGCGCACCTGCGAACGTCTCGGCGAGCAAGCCGGAGGCGGCGATGCCGAAAATGATGCCGAGGAAGGTCAGTAGCTCGAGGATCCCGTTGCCCCAGGAGAGCCGATCATGCGGCAGGATTTCCGGCAGGATGCCGTACTTCGATGGAGCGAAGATGGCGCTATGGCAGCCCATCAGGAAGATCGCCGCCAACTCCAGCGCAGCGTGTCCCCAGGCGAGCGCCGCGGCGGCAAAAAGCATGATGCCGATCTCGGCAAGTTTCACCATCGTCATCACCCGTTGCTTGCTGAAACGGTCCGCCAGCCAACCGCCGAGCATCGAAAAAAGGATGAAAGGCGCCGCGAACAGGGCGCCGGCCAGCGCGACGTGCGTATTACGCTCTTCCTGAGGAACAGCGCTACCCAGCACGATCAGGATGATGAGGTTCTTCAGCGCGTTATCACTGAAGGCGGTCTGGAACTGGGTCGCCATGAGGCTCCAGAAGCCGCGGCGCCATCCAGGGTGGCTCAAGTCGCTGTCCATACCGTATGTCACCCCTCCGGCCGAGGGACGGCAAACCTATAGAGCCTTCAGGCGCGGAGGGCGGCGAACAGCTCAACGGCTGATTCGGCCTTGTTAAGGATATACACGTGATAGCCCGGCGCACCGCGGGCTACGAGGCCCTTCGCCTGCCGGACCGCCCAGGAGACGCCGACCTTACGCTGGGCCTCCTCATCGGGACCGCAGGCCTCGAGCTCGCGCACGAGCGCGTCCGGGATGCGAGCCTTGCAGAAGCCGCAGAAGTTCCGGGCCTGCTTCAAGGAAAGAACCGGCAGGATACCTGGCAGGATCGGGACCGTGACGCCGGCGGCGCGGGCCCGGGCGACGAACCGGAAGTAGTCCTCGTTATCGAGGAAGAGCTGCGTGGTCACGAAGTCCGCGCCGGCCGCGACCTTGCCGGCAAGGAAGCGGATGTCCGACAAGTCGTCGAGGGCGTCCGGATGACGCTCAGGAAAGCCGGCGACGCCGACGGCGAAGCGGCCCGGCTGCTCCGCGGCGACCTGGCGGACGAGACCTTGCGCGTGCGCGAAGCCCTCCGGGTGCGCGACGAAGTCCTTCTGTCCTTTGGGCGGATCGCCGCGCAGGGCGAGGATGCCCGAGAAACCGGCACGGTCGTAGTCCTTGATGATGCCGGAAAGTTCCGCGCGGGAGTGCCCGACGCACGTCAGATGGCCGATCAGGGGGATACCCATCTTCACGAGCTCCGCGCCATAAGTGATCGTAGTGTCGCGGGAAGTGCCGCCGGCCCCGTAGGTCAGGGAGGCGAAATCGATGCCCAGCGGCTGCAACGTCGCGGCGACCTTGAGCATGCGCGCGCCGCCTTCCGCGTCCTTGGGCGGAAAGAACTCCACGGACACCGTGGGTCGCACGGGACTGCGGAGCGCGTCGATGAGCAGCTGGCGGGACATCTGAAGTATCTTCTTATCTAGATATGAAGATGTATGTCAAGGCTCTTAGCGTTCACTCATCCCGGCCTTCGCGTCCGCCATTGGCGGGCAGCTCGCCCGGCATCGCCACATGGTAGGCCATGACCATCCAGCAGAGCATGACGGGATAGATCAGGACGATGAAACCGAAGGAGCCGAAGATGCCCAGCAGGACTCCCGCCGTCACGGACAGGACCTTGCAGGCCACGAGGAAGCAGATCGGGATGATGATGAAGATGATGGCGGCGACGTAACCGATCGAGGTCGT
>CAIXQT010000335.1 GCA_903921665.1 uncultured Opitutia bacterium | reverse complement strand
TGTTCGCACCCGGCGCAGCAGAAGCCGGCCGGCGCCAGCGGATTGAGGATGGCGGTGCCGCAGTGGCGGCAGCCCTTGGCTTCAGAGGCAGACATTGCCAGGTGTCTGGAACCAGAGGAGTTTGGTCAGCAGCGCCAAAGCCGCGATGCCCGCCATGCCGCGACGCAGGCGGATGCTGCGGGCTTCGCCGAGCCTGAGCGTGAGGCGATGGTAGCCCATCTGGGCGGCCCAGAGGAGCGGGATGGTGCCGAGGGCGAAGCCGAACCCGATCTCCGCGCCGCGGAGGGCGTGTCCGCTGAGCAAGGCCAGTCCGAAGAGGGCGTGCAAGGGGCCGCAGGGCAGCAACGGGCTGAGCGCGCCCAGCCAGGCTCCGGCGAACGCGGGGCCGCGGCCCTGGACGCGTTGCATCCAGCGCGCATGGCGGCGGCGGATGAACGCCGGCGCGGGGAAGCCGCGATCAAGCCCGAGGGCCAGGGCGACAAGGAAGACCACCATCGCCCAGGGGAGGTAATCCATGAGCGGCAGGGCCATCCAACGGCCGAACTTCGCGCCGAGGAAGCCGGCCAGCGCGCCGCACGCGGCATAGGCGAGCGTCCGGGTCAGATGGTAGGCCGTGGTGAACCCGAGTCGCTGGTCCGCCGTCGCCTTCCATGGGCCGAGGGCGCACGTCAGCGGAGCGCACATGGCACCGCAGTGAGGCGACACCGCCAGTCCGGCCAGGAAGGCGCCGGCCCCGGTCTCAACGAGCGGGAGCATGGGCGGGAGCGGGGTTGGCGGGCGCCACCGATTCAGGCGCGTGCCGGAGGGCGAAGCTCAGCCACCAGACCCAGACCGCCACGAAGCCCAGGAACAGGGCGGCGAGCGGGATCCATGGATGGCGACGGAGCAGGTTCATTTCTGCAGGGTGCGCGGATCGGGTCCGATGAAGTGGGCCTTCTGCAACAGCGAGATCTTCCCGTCCTCGCTACGCAGGCGGAGCGTGAAGTTGAATTCGCCGCGGTAGTCTTGGCGATCCACCAGGACCGTCAGCGGCAAGGCGATCTCGGCCTGAGGTTCGATGACCATGCCCGCCGACTGGTTGAGCACGGCGACCTTGGTGCCGGCGGACTCGGCGGAGATGAAGAAGCGGCGGGGAACCTCGTCCTTGTTCTGGATCTTGGCGCGGAAGACGTTGGCGACCGAGCCGGCGCTGACGGCGTAGAGTTCGGTCTGCGGGGCCCGGCTGAGCTTGAAGCCGGCCGGCTGCACGCGCAGGACGGAGACCGTGGCGACGACCAGTCCGACGGCGAGCATCGCCGTGTAGAGGAACGTGCGGGGACGTAGGAAGCGGGTCTTGCCGCCGTCGAGTTCGCGGAGGGAGGCGTAGCGGATGAGGCCCGTAGGGCGCTTGAGCTTCGTCATCACGTCGTCACAGGCGTCGACGCACGCGGTGCAGGCGATGCACTCCATCTGCAGGCCTTGGCGGATGTCGATGCCCGTCGGGCAGACCTGCACGCAACGATGGCAGTCGACGCAGTCGCCGGCCGGGACGCCCGGGGCGGCCTTGCCGCGCGGTTCGCCGCGTTTCTCATCGTAGCCCACGATGACCGAATCGTCATCGATGAGCGCCGACTGCAGCCGGCCGTAGGGGCAGATGATCAGGCAGAGCTGCTCGCGGAACCACCAGAAGTTGAAGAACAGGGCGCCGGTCGCGACGGCCATCGCGACGAACGCCGCCGGGTGGGCGAGCGGGGCGTCGGTGATCATCGGGTAGAGTCCGGGGATCGAGATGAAATAGGCCCGGAAGATGTGCGCGACGGCCCAGCAGAAGACGAGGTAGGCGATCATGCGGCCTCCGCGGCGCAGCAGCTTGGACGGGTCGCTCCAAGGTTGGGCGTCGAGCTTGGCACGGCTGACATGGTCGCCCTCGAAGAGCCGGTCGAGCACGCGGAAGACGTGTTCGAGGTAGACCGTCTGCGGGCAGGTCCAGCCGCACCAGATGCGGCCGAGGAAGGCCGTGGTCGCGTAGATCAGGAAGCCCCAGCCGGTGATGACGAAGAAGAGCAGCCAGAGGTCGCCGAGACCCAGGGTGGTGCCGAAGAGATGGAAGCGGCGGTGTTCGACGTCGAGGAAGACGGCGGGGAAGCCTTCGATCTCGATCCAAGGCAGCGCGGCGAAGAAGGCGATCAGCAGCCAGGCCACGGCTCGGCGGGCCTTCCACCAGGAGCCGAAGACGATGGCCGGCTGCAAGAAGGGGCGGGTGCCGTCCTGGCCGATCGTCGTGACGCTTTCACGGATGGGGCCGGGTCTCTTCATGGTGTCGACTGCGAGGGTTCATCCTTACGGTTGATGGCGCGCATGGCGCCTTCCTTCTGGAGCGAGAGGAGATACGCGGTCACCGCGGCGACGCGCTCCGTGCCCAGCGCCTTCTGGGATGCCATGCCGGTCGGCTTTCCCTCGAAGACGATGCCTTCGTTGATGTTGCCGAAGACCGCCATCGCGGTGTTGCCGTGGACCCAGAGGTCATCGTTCAGTCGGAAGCCCACGCCCTTGATGCCGGCGAGGGTCGGGCCGTGGCAGCTGAAGCAGAGCGAGGCGTAGACCGCCTGGCCGTCGGCGACCGTCTTCGCGTTGCGGCTCATCTTCCAGAGCGTCGCCTCGTCGAGATTCTTGACGGCGGCGAGCTGCCGGGCTTCGAGCGCCGCCAGTTCGGCGTTCAGCGCCACGCGGTCGTCGGCGACGGTCCCTGTCACGAAATTCGCCAGCCAGTAGAGGAAGGCGAAGGCGATCGAGCTGAACAAGGTGAACAGCCACCAGTTAGGGAGGCTCTGGTCGTATTCCTGGATGCCGTCATAGGCATGCGGCATGATGACAGGTCTGGGGTCGCGTTGCGGGTCGTCGGACATGGGCGTGGTCATTCGTCGTTAAGCGGAAGTTCGGAGAGCCGGCGGACTTCGTCCTTCGGCGTCGTCAGGGCGCGGGCGACGAGCAGGACGATGGCCACGCCGAGGAGGAAGAGGCCGGCCGTCTGCAGGTCGCGCAGGAGGTCTTCCCAGATGATGCGGCGGAACATGTCAGCGGGCTTCCTCCGGCTTGAGGGTGTCGACGTTCAGGCCGAGGCAGCGGAGGTAGGCGAGCAGTGCCACGGCTTCGGCGTCCGCGGAGATCCTGATACCTTTGTCGCCGAGAGCCTTGGCGACTTCCTTCGCCTGGGCGTCGTAGTCGGCTTGGATCGCGCCCGGGGTGCTGGCCTCGGGTTTGTAGGGGACGCCGAGGGTGCGTAGCGCCGAGATCTTACCGAAGAGCTGGGAGCGGTCGACGGCGTGGTCCTTGAGCCAAGGGTAGGCGGGCATGATCGAGTCGGGCTCGAGTTCGCGTGGGTCTATCAGGTGGCGATAGTGCCATGCCAGGTCGGGACGGAGCAGGCCTTCGCGGGCGAGGTCGGGTCCGGCCCGACGTGAGCCCCATTGGTAAGGACGGTCGTAGATCGATTCGCCGAGGCGCGAGTACCCCTGGCCGGCGCCGTAGCGGAGGATGTCCGGCTTGAGGGTGCGGATCATCTGGGAATGGCAGTTGTAGCAGCCTTCGCGGACGTAGATATCCCGCCCG
>CAIXQT010000334.1 GCA_903921665.1 uncultured Opitutia bacterium | reverse complement strand
CGTTCCGCTTGGGCGACTCGCCGGAATTCCCGGCCCGCAGCGTACTCGTCGCGAACGAACTCCTCGACGCGCAGCCCTTCCACCGGTTCCTCTTCCAAGGCGGAGTTTGGCGCGAGCTTGGCGTCCGGGTCGATGGCGCAGGACTCACCGTCGAGCCGTTACGCGATTTCTCCACGTCGCTCGCCGCGGAGTTCGTCCGTTCGCTGCCGTCCGCCGACGAAGGTTGGATCATCGACGCCCCTTTGGCGGCGGAGGAGCTGCTCGCGAGGCTGTTGTCCGGCGGCTGGTCAGGCGCCGTCATCCTGCTCGATTACGGCAAGACCGTCGCGCAGTGCCTCGAGTCATCGCCGGCGGGTACCGCACGCGCATACCGCAGTCACCAGCTTTCGGGGGCCATCTTGGAGAGCCTCGGCGAGCAGGACCTGACGTGCCACGTGCTCTGGGACCGGATCGAGCCGGTCATGGTCGCGGCCGGGTTCAGGGACGTCCGCCTCGACCGCCAGGAGGCTTTTTTCGTGAAGCATGCGGCCGGGGAGATGGAGCGGATCGCGATGTCGGGCGATCATGAGGCCACCGGCCGTCTGCGCGCCCTCACGCACCCGGCCCATTTCGGAGCGAAGTTCCAAGTCTTGCACGGCATCCGGGGTTAAACGGAAGTTTTTGGAAGCCACGCTCGACCTGAAGGGAACATCCCCTTTTCTGGGGTGTACCCCTATTTTCGCCATGAAGTCGTCCCTCTTCGCCCTGTTCACCCTTTGCCTCGGAGCCACCGCCCTGCAGGCGGAGACCAAGGTCATCGAAGCCTTCGAAGGCGACGGCTTCGATAGCTGGCAGACGACCGGCACCGGCTTCGGCCTGGCGCCGATCGCCGGCAAGGTCGACGGCGTCAACGGCGAGTTCCGCAACTACGGCGGCAACGCTCTCGTATGCTCCGGTCACCGCGGCGACGCCGCCACCGGCACGCTGACCTCGCCTGCGCTCAAGCTGACGCATGCTTACGTCGGCTTCCTCGTCGCCGGCGGCAATCACCCCGGCAAGACCGCCGTCCAACTGCTGATCGAGGGCAAGGTCGTCCGTGAAGCCACCGGCGCCAACGACCTCACCCTGCGCGAGACCGTCTGGGACGTCTCCGAGTTCAAGGGCAAGACCGGCGTCCTCCGCATCGTCGACAACGAAGTCGGCGCCTGGGGCGTGATCGCCGCGGATCACTTCGTGTTCTCGACCGACGCCAAGCCGAACTTCCCGAAGGGCGGCCGTCCGAAGCCCAAGGCGGACAGCAGTCTCGTGCGCGTCGCCGGCGAAGGCAGCGCCGCCTTGGTTCCCGGCGCTTCTTTCAAGGTCTCCGCCGACCATAAGGTGACCGGCATCACCTCGCCCACCGCGCTTTCGTTCGGCAACGACGGCAGCGTCTACGTGGCCGAGACGCACCGCTTCCGTTTCGGCGTCGAGGACGACCGTAACCACCTCTACTGGTATCACGACGACCTCGCGGCGGCGACCACCGCCGATCGTCTCGCCCTGCATAAGAAATGGGAGTCCAAGCGCTCCCACGAGTGGATGACGGCCAAGTCCGAGCTCATCCGCTACGTCGGCGGCGAGCAGGCCGACGGCACCTTCACCACGCAGAAGGTCTTCGGCGACAAGTTCAACGACGTCCTCGACGGCACCGGCGCCGGCGTGATGGCGTGGGATGACAACGTCTATTTCGCCTGCATCCCGAAGCTCTGGATGTTGCAGGATGCCAAGAACGACGGCGTCGCCGCCCAGCGTAAGGTCATCGAGGAAGGTTTCGGCGTGCGCATCTCCCTTTCGGGCCATGACATGAACGGCTTCGCCATCGGTGTCGACGGCCGCGTCTGGGGCACCATCGGCGACCGCGGTTTCAACCTGACCACCAAGGAAGGCAAGAAATACGACTCCCGGAACCGCGGTGCGGTCTTCCGCTTCGAGCCCGATGGGACGAACTTCGAAGTCGTCCACTTCGGCCTGCGCAACCCCAAGGAGATCGCCTTCGATGAGTTCGGTAACGGCTTCTCCGTGGACAATAATTCCGACCAAGGCGACGCCGCGCGCGTGGTCTACGTCGTCGAAGGCGCCGATTCCGGCTGGGAAATGGAACACCAGGCCATGCACACCTTCCATCGTTCGATCGGCCTCGAGCAGCGTCCGCTTTCCCGCTGGATGACCGAGAAGGTCTGGGAACTCCAGAATCCCGTCCAGCCGGCCTTCATCGTTCCGCCGTCCGCCTACATCTCTTCCGGTCCCTCCGGCCTGACCTATCACCCTGGCGCGGGCTTCCTCGAATCCGAAGCCCAGCACTTCCTGATCTGCGACTACCGTGGTTCCGCCGGCGCATCCGGCATCTGGTCCTTCAAGATGGAGCCTGCGGGCGCCGGCATGAAGATGACCTCCTCGCACCAGCTCCTCTGGGGCGTGGCCGCGACCGACGTCGAGTACGACTGGAAGGGGCGCCTCGTCGTCTCCGACTTCATCACCGGCTGGGAATCGCATGACGCGGGTCGTCTCGTGACCCTTGAGGCCAATAAGATGATGAAGCCGGAGGTCGTCGCCAACGTCGCCGAACTCATCAAGGGCGGCTTCACTAAGCAGTCCTCCGCCGAGCTCGCCAAGCTGCTCGCCCATGGCGACCAGCGCGTCCGTCTCCGCGCCCAGATCGAACTGACCCGACGCCCTGACGCCGCCGGTCTCTTTGAAGTCGCCACGAAGTCCACGAACCGTCTCGAGCGCCTGCACGGCGTCTGGGGCCTCGGTATCCTGGCTCGTCGCGGCGCCGCCATCGCCCCCGGCGAAGCCTTCAGCGGCAAGCATACGCCCGTCGCGCCCCTGGCCGACCGTATCGCCGCCGCTCAGCGTCTCGTGCCGTTACTGAGCGACGCCGACGCCGAAGTCCGCGCCCAGGCCGTAAGGGCCCTCGAGGAATCCCCCCTGAAAGGCAACGAACTGCCGCTCGACAAGCTGATCCTCGATCCGTCCCTGCGCGTCCGTTCTTTCGCCGCCATCGCCGCCGCCCGTCTCGGCGCCGACAAATATCTCCCTGAGGTCCTCGCGATGCTGAAGGAGAACGCCGACGCCGACCCCGTGCTCCGGCACGCCGGTTCCTTCGCCATCGACCATCTCTGCAAGAGCGCCGAATCCTTCGACGTCGTGGCCAAGAATGACAACGTCTCCGTCCGCCTCGCCGCCGTCATCGCCCTGCGACGCCGCAACGACGCCTCCGCTGCTCGCTTCGTGAAGGACAAGTCGACGCTCGTCGCTGACGAAGCGATCCGCGCCGTACATGACCTCGGTTTCGAAGCCGGCCGCCCGGCCGTGGCCGCGCTTATCGACGACCTCGGTTCGCGCGAATGGACGGTCTTCATGCTCCGTCGCCTCACCCACAGCGCCTTCCGTCTCGGCGGCGAGAAGAACGCCGCCCGCGTGGTGGCCATCGCCGCCAACGAGAAGCTCCCGGCCGAGGCCCGCGCCGAAGCCCTTCGCCTTTTGGCTCTTTGGGCCAATCCGTATCCTGTCGACCAGTCGACGGGCCATTGGGCTCCGCTCGCCCCGCGTGACGCCAAGGAACTTCGCGCCAGCCTGAGCGCCGCGTTGCCGACCCTGCTGAAGGGAGAATCCGACCTCCTTCGCGCATCGCTCGAACTCGTCGAACAGTACAAGCTCGAGGTCGCTTCGCTCTCCAATGAGCTCCTCTCCGGTTTGGTCGCCAACACCAAGCTCAGCGGTTCGGCCCGCGCCAAGGCGCTTGAACTCTGGCTCGAGCGCAAGCCCGCCGAACTGACCGACGTCGCCGGCAAGTATGCGAAGGATAAGCAGGACGAAGTCGCCATGATCGCCATCGGCGCTCTCGCCCATCTGAATCCCGCGCAGGGCCTCGTCGAATTGTCCAAGTCCGCGAAGGCCGGTTCCGCCGCTCGTCGGCAGGGTGCCTGGAAGGCGCTTGGCAAGTTGCCGGCCCCCGGCGTCGATGCGCTCTTCGTCGAGAGCCTCAAGGCGCTCGAGCAGGCCAAGGGCGTCTCGCCCGCCGCCATCGAGCTCCTCGAAGCCGCCGCGCAGCGTACCGAGCCTTCCGTCAAGGACGCCCTCGCCGCCACTCAGAAGGCGATCGGCGGTGGCACCGACAAGCTTGCCAAGTGGCTGCCCGCCCTTGAAGGCGGCGACGCCAAGAACGGCTTCGCGCTGTTCACCGCTTTGCCGGCCGGACAGTGTCTGCGCTGTCACCGTGCTTCGGATGATGCCCATGCCGCCGGCGGCGAAGCCGGCCCGAATCTCGCCGGCATCGCCAAGCGTGGCGACCGCCGCTACCTCCTTGAATCCGTCGTGAACTCCGGTGCCGTCGTCGTCTCCGGTTACGGCACCGTCAACCTCGACCTCGCCAACGGCGGGGCCTTGGTCGGCACCCTCATCAAGGAAGAGAAGGAGCACGTCGACGTCGATGTCGCCGGCAATCGCTGGCGCGTGGCCCGCAAGGATATCAAGGCCATGAGCGCGCCTGTCTCCGGCATGCCTGCGATGGACGCCCTCACCTTGAACGAAGTCCGCGACATCGTCGCTTGGCTCGCGACGCTCGAGCAGGCGCCCAAGCAGGCCCAGGTCGCCGATCCTAAGCCGCTGGATATCTCGACCATCAAACCCGTGGCCGTCGCGGCCGTGGCGAACGTCGACCCCG
>CAIXQT010000333.1 GCA_903921665.1 uncultured Opitutia bacterium | reverse complement strand
AGGAAGGCCTCGTGGAGGCCGCCGTCGACGGTGATGACCTGTCCGGTCGTCTTGCTGAGGCGATTGGTCACGAGGAGGAAGTAGGCTTCGGCCTGGTCGGCGGGGGTGATGGGGTTCTTGGTCAGGGTGCGATCGGCGTAGAAGCGGGAGAGCTTCGTCGTCAGCGAATCGGTCGCCTCATCATCGGTGTAGGGAATGTTGTACTTCGCAAGCGAGGCGATCACTCGGTCGCGAGGGAACATCGCCGAACCTTGCACGACGGTGGCCGGGGCCACGCCGTTGACGCGGATGAGGGGCGAAAGCTCCATGGCCATCTCGCGGACGAGGTGGTTGGCGGCGGCCTTGGAGGTGTCGTAGGCGACGGAACCCTTCTTGGCCACGGCGGCGTTGGCGCTGGTGGTCAGGACGAGGTTGCCGCGGAGGCCCTGTTCCTTCCAGGTCTTGAAGGCTTCGTCGGCGACGAGGTAGCTGCCGGTGACGTTGAGGGCGAAGGTGAGCGCCCACTTGTCGTCCGGGATGTGGCCGGTGGTGTCCGGGGACACGAAGATGCCCGCGGTCACGCAGATGGAGTCGAAGCCGCCGTAAGCGAGCGCGACCTGGTCGAGCATCTTACGGATCGAGGCGCGGTCCATGATGTCGCCGGAGAGGCCGATCGCCGGACCGCAATTGGAGAGGCCGGTGCCGGCGACGCCGATGCCGGAGCCGAGCTTGTCGGTGATCTCCTTGGCGGTGCCTTGGGCCGCTTCGACGTTCTTGTCGACGCAGACGATGTGGGCGCCTTCCTTGACGAGGCGATGGGCGGTCTCCTTGCCGATGCCGGAGCCGGCACCGACGACGATGATGACCTGACGGGCGAGTTCCTTCTCGGCCGGCATGCGCTTCAGCTTCGCTTCTTCGAGCAGCCAGTACTCGATGTCGAAGGCTTCCTGCTGGGGCAGGGCGATGTACTGGTCGATGGCTTCGGCGCCGCGCATGACTTCGACGGCGCAGTTGTAGAACTCGGCCGTGACGCGGGATTCGGACTTATCCTTGCCCCAGGCGATCATGCCGAGGCCCGGGATGAGGACGACCGTCGGGTTCGGGTCACGCATCGCCGGAGAGTTCGGGCGCTTGCAGGCGTTGTAATAGGAAGCGTAGTCCTTGCGGTACTGCTCGAGGGCGGCGGCCAGCTTGGTCTTCAGCGTGGCGGCGTCTTCGGACTGGGGGTTCCAGTTCACGTAGAGGGGCTTGATCTTCGTGCGGAGGAAGTGGTCAGGGCAGGAGGTGCCGAGCTCGGCGAGGCGCGGAGCATCCTTCGAATTCACAAAGCGGAGGATCTTCTCGTCGTCCTGGATGGTGCCGATGAAGCGCTTCTCCTTGGAGACCTGGCCGCGGAGCCAGGGCAGGATGGCGGCGAAGGCGGCGTGACGCTTCTCGGTGTCGAGGGTCTGGTAGAGCGCGCCGCCGAAGGCCTTGGCGTCGCCGCCCTTGGCCTGGTACTTGGCTTCGATGTAGGCGCCGGCCTGCTCGATCATCGAGAGGGTCAGCTCATAGCAGGCCTTGTCGTCGTCGGCCCAGGAGATGAAGCCGTGCTGGCCCATCATGATGGCCTTGATGGCGGGCTGCTGGCGGGAGATTTCCTGCATGGCGAGGCCGAGCTCGAAGCCCGGACGCATCCACTTCACGTAGGCCATCTTGCCGGCGAAGATCTCCTTGGTCAGCGCTTCGCAGTTCTTCGAAGCGGCGATCGAGATGATCGCGTTCGGGTGCATGTGGTCGACGTGCTTGCCGGGAAGGAAGCTATGGAGAGGGGTGTCGATCGATGAGGCGCGCGGGTTCAGGTTGAAGGTGGCGTGATTGTACATGCCGACCATGTCGTCTTCGGCCTGGGACTTGAGACCCTTGTCGGCGCGGGCGGCGTAGGAGGTCTGCAGGCCGACGAGCTTGTCCTGATAAAGGGAGGAGAAGTTCTCGCGGTTGCTGGTGCGGAGGTCGCCGCCGGAACCCTTGACCCAGAGCACCTGGGTGTCGGCGCCGGTCAGGGGATCCTTCTCGACGATCTTGGAGGAGGTGTTGCCGCCGCCGGTATTCGTGATGCGCTGATCGGCTCCGAGCTTGTTGGAGCGATAGACCAGACGGCCGACCGGATCGAGCTTCGCGGCTTCGGCATCGTTCCAGAGGTGAGAGACGTACTTGTAGTTGGACATGTTTGTTACGTGGAAAGGAGGGT
>CAIXQT010000332.1 GCA_903921665.1 uncultured Opitutia bacterium | reverse complement strand
TCCGACCGCGCCGAACTGCAACGCATCGCCCACGAGACCTTCGCGCATGGCAACGGCCTCCGCGACCTCCTCCATAACCTCATCCAGAGCGAAATCTTCCTGACCAAATGAACGCCCCGCACATCGCCACCAAGACCCGTCTCGACCGCCGCGCCTTCCTGCGCAGCACCGGCCTGCTGCTCACGTTGCCTTGGCTCGAGGCCATGGTCCCCAGCTTCGCCAACGCCGCGGAAGCCCGCGCCGCCACCACGCAACCGCGCCGACTCCTGGCGATGAACTACAGCCTCGGCTTCCACGTCCCCCTGCTCGTGCCGAAGGAAGAAGGCGCCGGCTACACGCCTTCGTATTACCTCGAGCCGCTCCAAGCGCACCGCAAGGACTTCACGGTCTTTTCCGGCATCTCGCACGAAGAGCAGAACGGCGCCGACGGGCACACCTCGGAACTCACCTGGCTGACCTCCGCCAAGCACCCCGGCCTGCCCGGCTTCCGCAACACGATCTCGATCGACCAGCTCCTCGTCCAGAAGCTGAACCCCGACACCCGTTTCACGTCGCTCGCGCTTTCCGCGGGGACCAATGGTTCGCTTTCCTGGACGATGAACGGCGTCAATATCCCGGCCGAGTCGACCCCCTCACGCCTTTTCCAACTCCTGTTCGTGAACGGCAACCCGGCGGAGATCCAACGTCAGCTCGCCGAACTACGCCGTGGCCGCAGCATCCTCGACACCCTCAACGGTGAGGCGAAGAAGATGAACGCCAACCTCGGACCGCGCGACAAGGAGAAGGTCGACCAGTACTTCACGAGCGTCCGCGAATTGGAAGCCCGGCTGCTGTCCTCCTCCGCCTGGGCCACCCGCCCGAAGCCGAAGGTCGACGTGAAACCCCCGACGGACATCACCGACCGCAACGACATCATCGCGAAGACGCGACTGATGCACGATCTGATCACCCTGAGCTTCCAGACCGATTCCACGCGCTTCATCACCTACAGCGCGGGCGGCGGCAACAATCCGAAGATCGAAGGCGTCACGCAGGAATGGCATAACCTTTCCCACCACGGGCAAGACGAAGCCAAGATCGAAGAACTCCGGCTCATCGAGCGTGCGGAATTCGCGGAGATCGGCCGCCTGCTCGGCCTGCTCAAGGGCGTCCAGGAAGGCCGCGGCACGCTGCTCGACAACACGATCGTCATGGCAGGCAGCAACCTCGGTAACGCCAGCTCGCACAACACGCGCGACCTTCCCCTCATCCTGGCCGGCGGCGGCTTCCGTCACGGCAAGCACGTCGTCGCCGGCGGCAAGGGCAACGACAACGGCCGCTTCGCGAACCTCTTCGTCCAGATCGCGCATCGCATGGATGTCGGCCTCGAGAAGTTCGGCAGCAGCAACGGTCGCAGCATCAAGGGTTTCGAACTGGCCTAAGCATGAGGCTCGCCCTGCTGCTCGGACTTTCGGCGCTGCAGGCCTTCGCCGCCGAGACCTGGCTTGGCGTCGGCTACGGCGGCCGGCGCATGGTCTCGCATGACGGCCTCAACTGGGAGATCACCGCCGAATGGGCTCCCAACGGCAAAGACGACAGTAATAACCTGATGTCGGCCGCTTTCGGCGCCGGGAAGTTCATCGTGGTCGGCGGCGGGGGCTGGAGCAAGGACACCCAGGCGGGGCATATCCTCACCTCTGGCGACGGACGTAAATGGGAGGAAGTGAAGACGCTCCCCTTCCGCGTGAACCCCGTCGTCCACAATGGTCGGCGCTTCCTCGCCGGCGGACCCGACCGCACCCTCTGGTTTTCCGACGAC
>CAIXQT010000331.1 GCA_903921665.1 uncultured Opitutia bacterium | reverse complement strand
TTCCGGGACAAATAAGTCCAGAGTCCTAGCTACGGGACTCTGGGGTCGGGTACGGAGAGTTTGAATCCTGATTCCGTTAGTCGCCCTCGCGACTGATGCGTCCTTTATAAGGGAGGCTCTTACCTGAGTGAAATTGACTGAGGGTGTTGTGCTTGCCCTCGGGGGTGTTGTCAATGGATTCCTCGGAAAGCCCTGATAATATGACAGAAATCCCGATTGGAGGCCGATATAGGCCCTCTAAAAGGGGTGCGGAGGCTCAGCGCTTGAGGCTGAAGGGCGTGAAATCGGTGTCGGTGTCGAAGGTGTCGACGCCTTCGGCCTGCTTGAGCTTGGCGCAGACGATGGTCGTCACCGGGGTCATGACCACTTCGACCAGCACCTTGAAGACCCAATTGGCGAACATCACCGCGACGAGCGTCGCGGGGCTCCAGATCCCGATGAAGGCGAGGGGGTAGAAGATCAGGCTGTCGACGCCCTGGCCGACGAACGTGGAACCGATGAAGCGCGCCCACGGGTGCTTGCCGCCCATGCGGACCTTCATCTTCGCGAGCACGTAGGAATTCAGGAAGTCGCCGACGAAGAAGGCGAAGATCGAACCGAGCGCGATGCGCCAACCGCCGCCGAAGCAGGTCTCGAGCGCGGGCTGCAGCTGCGCGCTGAAAGGTTCGTTCGGGCTGGCCGGCATCGCGAGCACCACCCAGGTCATCACCGTCGCGAAGAGCATCGCGCCGAAGCCGGCCCAGATCACGCGGCGGGCGAGGGCGTAGCCGTAGACTTCGGTGAGGATGTCGCCGAAGATATACGAGAGCGGGAAGAACAGGTTGCCCGCGCCGAAGTCGGTCTTGCCGAAGAAGGGCAGGTCGAGCTGCACGACCTTCGCCGGGCCGATGAGGTTCGAGCAGAGCAACACCGCCACGAACGCGCCGAGGATCAGGTCGTAGTAGCGGAAGCTCCTTTGCATGGGCGTCTAATCTGAAAGTATTTCACCGGTGCGCCAGCGGCTTGGCGTGAAAATCAACGGCCCAGGGCGGCCTTGAGGAAGGGCTCGAAGATGTCGGCCTGGCGGAAGAAACCGAGGTCGCTCGCGTGCGAGCCGTCCGTGGCGCCGTCGTTGTCGTCTCCGTAGAGGTGGTCGCCGGGTACGTAGGACAGGCCTTTGACGCCTTCCTTCACGAGCTGTTCGTAGGCGGCCTTGAGCGCGGCGTGGTTGTCGTCGTGGTGCTTGCGGCGTCCGGCGATGATCCAGGAGTCGGTGTTACGGCGGTCTTCGACGAGGATGATCGGGGTGTCAGGGCGGGCGGCGCGAAGCTGCTTCACGAGCGGCGCGCACTTCTCCGAGACTTCCTTGGCGTTCATGTTCGGGAGGCAGTCGATGACGTAGGCGGCGGCGTCGATGCGCGTGAGGAAGTCGCCGACGGCCTGATCCATGCGGCCGTTGCCGGAGAAGCCGAGGTTGACCACCGGGACGTCGAATCGGCGGCCGAGGATGCCCGTGTGCACCATGCCCGGGCGGCTCGCGCAGGCGCCGTGGGTGATCGAGGTGCCGTAGAAGACGACGGGCTTTGCGCGCGGCTTGAGGCCGACGAACTTCTTGCCCTCGGGCACGCCGACGTGGAGGAACTCCACGCCGTTGTAGAGCGGCAGGTAGATCGCGTATTCGCGTTCGCCGGCGTCGAGGTTCTCGGCGATGCGCACCTTCATCTCCTGCGAGCCGGGGCGGACGACCTGCACCCAGCGCCACTTGCCGAGCGCGTCGCGGGCGTAGAGGTCGAGTCCGCTGACACCGGTGGCGGGCATGTGCGGCATGCCGAGCTGCGGTTTGGTGACCTTATAGTGCGCGTAGATCGTCGTGGCGTCGGTGCGGAAGCGGAACATCTGGCCGGCACTGTCGCGGCTGAGGCCCCATACGGCCGGCGTGACCTTGCCGTCGGCCTCGGCGGGCAGGCGGTCGAAGTAGCTCTTACGCTCGGCGTCCGGGAAAGCGCGGCCTTCGAGGTCCGTCTCGCGGACGTCGTGCCAGGAGATCTTTTCGTCCGGGCGCACGGCGTAACGGTCGACGGCTTTCGGCGCGGCCTTGGCGGCCGGAGCTTTCGCGGCGGGCTTGGCCTGCTGGGCGAGGCCGACGGAACCGGCGCAGAGCAAGACGAGGAGGAGGGCGGGGGTCTTCATGGTCTGGAAAATCAGAGGGCGGTGCCGTGCGTCATCGCGATCGCGCGGATCTGCGCCAGCGGCTTCTCGTAGTCGTCGAGGGCGGCGACGTAGTCTTCGCGGGCCTTGTCCGCGCGCTGGAAGGCCGACTCCGTGGTCGACTTGGTCTTCTCGAGGTTCGACTGGGCCTTCGCTTCCATGTCTTCGGCGGAGGCGAGCGAAGCGGAGGTGCTGCGGATCTGTTCCTGCAGGAACTGGAGCTCGCGGACTTCGATGGTCGGCTGGGAACGGAGCAAGGCGACCTGGGCACGCAACGACTCGAGGCTGCGGCGAAGGCGGGTGACGCGGTCCGACTCGCGGGTGACGGCTTGCTGCGCGCGGTTCACGAGGGTTTCGGCCTTCGCTTTGTCCTCGAGCGAGCGCTTGTATTCGTCGAAGCGCAGCTTGGTCCGCGGGTAGTTGGCGAAGGAGAGCAGCTGGACCACGCCTTCTTTCGTCACGTAGGGTAGTTGGTAGCGACGGTTATCGACCCGGAGGATATATTTCTCGCCAGGTTGGTCGTAGAGGATCGGCAACGTCTGCGGTGCGTCCGGTTCGGCCGCCCACGCCGGGATCATTCCGAGCAGGAGCAAGCAGAGCAGGGCGGGGTGGGCCTTCATGTCCAGTTACTAAGGGCGGGGGCGAAGGCAGTCAAACTGCCTTCTGGCGGACCGTCTTCTTGAGCCGTCGGCTCTCGATGTGGTGGGAGATCACCTTCAGGACGTCGTCACGGACCGCGAGGCCGCTATCGTCGGCGAGCCAGAGCTTGAGCATGCCTGCGTAGAAGCAGAACGTCTCGCGAGCGGCCAGCCGCGGGTCGAGCGCCGGGTCGACCAATTTCTCCTTGAGCGCTTCCCCGTAGAGTTCGGTCGCTTCGGCGAGGAAACGGTTGCCGGCGGCCATCAGGTCGTTGCGCACGCCCGCGAATTCCCCGACGTATTCGCATTTCCAGAGCATCACCTCGTAGGTCTCCCGTGCCTGTTTGTCCTCGGCGAGACGACTCAGCGCGTCGTGTAGGCCGCATTCAAGACGCCGGAGGGCGTCGCCGGTCTTGAAATCCCCGAAGCGTAGCAGGATCCCCGTCTGCTGCCGCACGGCCATGAAAAGGTCGGCCTTGTTCCGGAAATGCCAGTAGACCGCCCCGCGGGTCACGCCCGCCTCTTTCGCGACGTGTTCCAGCGAGGTATTCGTGACCCCGTCGCGACTGAAGACCTGTCGGGCGCAGGCAACGATTCGGTCACGGGTCAGGGCGGCCTCTGCTTTGGTCTTGCGAGCCATGGTAGGGCAAATAGATTTACATACATGTCTGTATGTAAAATCCGACCTGTCGAGGGTCTTCTCTGCGCAGCCCTGTTTATTGGTCTGGTCGGCTGTCGCCAGGAGCAGGCGATGCCGCCCTCCGCTCCTTTGCCGGTGGCGGTCCATGCGGTGACCTTGGCCGACATCGCGCAGACCGCGATCGCATCGGCGCAGACCGAAGGCGTGCGCGAGGTGGAAGTGCGGGCGCGCGTGACGGGCATCCTGCAGACGGTCAATTACGCCGAAGGCGCCCAGGTGAAGGCCGGCGACCTCCTTTTCCGCATCGATCCGGCCCCTTATGCCGCGGCCCATGCCCTCGCCCTCGCGCAGCTCGCGCAGGAGACCGCCCGCGCGCAGCAGGCGACCGATGAGGCCGCCCGTCAGGCCGAGCTCTTCCGCCAGAAGGCCGCCAGCCGCAAGGAAGCCGATGACGCGCAGGCGCTGGCCGCCGCCGCCAAGGGCGCGCGTGACGCCGCGGCCGCGAAGGCGAGCCTCGCCAAGCTGGACCTCGATTACTGCGAAGTCCGTTCGCCCATCGCCGGCGTGGCCGGCCGACGCCTTCGCAACGAAGGCGCCCTCGTGAACCCGACCGGTCCGGACGGGTTGCTCACCACCATCGTCAGCGCGGACCAGGTCTGGGCCCGCTTCGGCCTGGCCGAGGATGATTTCCATCGCCTGTTCGCCGGCGGGGCCAAGGCCGCCCAAGGCGCCGAGGTCGCGCTGCTCCTGCCGAACGGCTCCGTCTATCCTGTCCGCGGCAAGGTCGACTTTGCTTCCACGCAGGTCGACACCCGCCTCGGCACCGTCCAGTTCCGCGCCCTCTTCCCGAACGCCGATGGCGCGTTGCTCGCCGGCCAGTTCGTCCGCGCGCGCGTGACCGGCGGCAAGGCCAAGGACGCCGCCCTCGTGCCGCAGCTCGCGCTCGTCCAGGCTCCTTCGGGCCGTTCCGTCTTCGTCATCGGCGCGGGCGACCGCGCCGAGGCCCGTCCGGTCGTGCTCGGCGAGGCCCAAGGGTCGGACATCGTCATCCTCGCCGGCCTCCGCCCCGGCGACCGCGTCATCCTCAACCAGCTGCATAAGCTGCGCCCGGGCGCCCCGGTCGTCGTCGCTCCGGCCAAGAAGTAAATGGGCTGGGACTTCTTCATCCGGCGGCCGATCTTCTCCGCCGTCCTCTCGCTCATCATCGTCCTGGTCGGCGGCCTCGCGCTGCTGAACCTGCCGTTGTCGCAGTATCCGCAGATCGCGCCGCCCACCGTCACGGTCGTCGCCAGCTACCCCGGGGCTTCGCCCGAGGCGCTCGTCAATAACGTCGCCGCGCCCCTCGAGGAGCAGATCAACGGCGTCGAAGGCCTGCTGTATTATTCTTCCAACTCGTCGTCGAGCGGCGCGCTGAGCATCACCGTTACCTTCGAGAACGGCGTCGACCCCGACATGGCCACCATCCTCGTGGCCAACCGCGTCAAGCTCGCCGAGCCGCGCCTGCCGGAGGAGGTCCGCCGCCTCGGCGTCATCACCAAGAAGCGCTCGAACGACATCCTCATGTCGGTGTCGATCCTCTCGCCCAAGGCCACGCGTGACTCCGTCTTCCTGAGCAACTTCGCCTCCTCGACGGTCGTCGAGGAGATCAAGCGCCTGCCCGGCGTGGGCGATTGCGGCGTCTTCGGCGCCCGCGACTACGCGATGCGCGTCTGGCTGCGGCCCGACCGCATGGCCGCCCTCGGCGTCAC
>CAIXQT010000330.1 GCA_903921665.1 uncultured Opitutia bacterium | reverse complement strand
GTCGCGATCAAGAACGTCACGATCAACGAACCTTACTTCCAAGGCCACTTCCCCGGCCAGCCGGTCATGCCGGGCGTCCTGCAGATCGAGGCGATGGCGCAGGCCGCCGGACTCATCATGCTGCGCCGCGGCGCCGCCGACGAAGCCCCGAAAGTCGTGTTCTTCATGAGCGCCGACAAGGTGAAGTTCCGCAAGGCGGTCACGCCGGGCGACACCCTCGAGATCCGCGCCAAGCTCACCAAGGTCCGCGGCCGCATCGCCGCCGCCGAGTGCGAGTGCCTCGTCAACGGCGAGTGCGTCTCCTCCGCCGAACTGCTCTTCACCATCGCCGACTCGCCTAACGGCTGAACCGGATGGCCACGCAAGTCCACCCCACCGCGATCGTCGAAGCCGGCGCCAAGCTCGGCCAGGACGTCGTCATCGGCGCCTACGCCTACGTGGGCGGCGACGTCACCTTGGGCGAAGGCTGCGTACTGCACCACCACGCGACGGTCGAAGGCTACACGCAGCTCGGCCCGCAGTGCGAGGTCTTCCCTTACGCTTTCATCGGCGGCCGCACGCAGGACCTCAAAGCCAAACCGGGCAAGCCTGGCCTCAAGGTCGGCGCCCGTAACACCTTTCGCGAATACGTCAGCGTCCACCTCGGCACCCAGGAAGGCGAATGGACCATCCTCGGCGACGATAACGTCCTGCTGGCCTATTCACACGTCGCGCATGACTGCGTGATCGGCAACCACCTCGTCATCTCGAGCCACTCCGCCGTCGCCGGCCATGTGCACGTCGGGGACCACGTGAACATCGGCTGGAACGCCGGTATCCACCAGTTCTGCCGCATCGGCGACCACGCCATGGTCGCGGCCTGCTCCAAGTGCGTCCAGGACGTCCCGCCCTTCGTCATCGCCGACGGCAACCCCTGCGAGACCAAGATGATCAACGCCGTCGGACTGAAGCGTTCGGGCTTCACCGACGACGAGATCGCCACGGCCAAGCTGATGCATCGCCTCTTCTACCGCGACGGACTCAACACGTCGCAGGCGATCGAGAAGGCCCGGGCCTTGCCCGAAGCTTCCGGTCGGGTCGTGAAAGCCTTCGTGGACTTCGCGGCGTCCACCAAGCGCGGGCTGGCCTAAGCGACGTAGGCGCTTGCGCCGTCAAAAGACCCCGCTAGGTTCGCGGGTATGAAAGCATTCCTGCCTTCGCTCCTCGCCCTCCTCGGCTTCTTGTGCCCGCTCGCCGCGGAGATCGTCGAAAAGCCCGTCGAATACAACTCGGGCGACGTCATCAGCCTAGGCTGGCAAGCCTATGAAAATACTTCCGAGAAGCGACCTGCCGTACTCCTGGTACATGGCGCAGACGGCCTGACGAACCACTTCAAAGTCGTCGCGAAGAAGCTCGCCGGACTCGGCTACAATGTTTTCGTCACCGACCTCTTCGGCAAGGCCATCACTCCGGCATCACCGGAGACGGGCAAGGCCTCTACGCTGTTCGCTCGCCCCGAGTTACTGAGGACCCGTATCAACGCCGCCTTCGCATTACTCCGCCAAGACCCCCGCACCGATCCCTCGAAGATGGCCGCCGTCGGCTACGGCTTGGGCGGCACCGGCGGGATGGAGCTCGCACGCACCGGGGCCGATATCAAAGCCATCGTCATCTTCCACGGAGCCCTGAACTCGCCGACGCCGTCCGACGGTCGTAACATCAAAGGCAAGGTCCTCGTGCTCCATGGCGCCAACGACCCTTACATCAACCCAGCGGAATTCGCCGGTTTCGTGGCTGAATTGAAGACCTACTCGGTCAGCTATAAGGTCATCAAGTATCCGGGAGCCGGCCATAACTTCACGATCCAAGACAAAGCCGGCAACGATAAGTCGAGGCCCAGCGACTACAACGCCGACGCCGACCGTCGCTCCTGGGTCCAGATGAAGCAGTTCCTGACGCAGACGCTTGTTCGCTGAGCTCCGGGACGGCTCCGATCAATCCAAGAACGGCCGGCGCAAATTCCGTAGGCGCTTGCGCCGAGAAAGACAGCGTCTAGGTTTGCAGGCATGAAAGTCCTGTCACCCTCCCTCCTCGCGATCCTGAGCACCTTCGGCTCGCTCTCCGCGGCCATCGTCGAGCAGCCCCTCGAATATAAGTCGGGCGACGTCCTGTGCGAAGGCTGGCAGGCGTATGACGACGCCATGACCGGCAAGCGCCCTGGCGTGCTCGTCGTTCACCAGTGGACCGGCATCAGCGACCACGAGAAGGAAGCCGCGCGTAAGCTCGCCGCCCTCGGCTACAACGTCCTCGTCGCCGATATCTACGGCAAAGGCGTCCGCCCGCAGCCTCCGGCCGCCGGCAAGGAAGCCGGCAAGTACAAGGCCAACCGCGCCCAGCTCCGCGACCGCGCCAACGCCGCGCTCGACGTACTCGCCCGCGACACGCGCACCGACGCCTCGAACCTGGCCGCGACCGGCTACTGCTTCGGCGGCACGACCGTCATCGAGCTCGCCCGCAGCGGCGCCAAGGTAAAGGGCGTCGTCAGCTTCCACGGCGGTCTCGATTCCCCGACCCCGGCCGACGGCAAGAACATCCAGGCCAAAGTCCTCGCCCTCCATGGCGCCGATGACCCCTTCGTGGCCGCCAAGGACATCGCGGCATTCACGGCCGAGATGAAGTCGCATGGCGTCGACTGGAAACTCGTCAACTACCCCGGCGCCGTCCACAGTTTCACCCATAAGGCCGCCGGCAACGACAACTCCAAAGGCGCCGCCTACAACGCCGACGCCGATAAAGCCTCCTGGTCGGAGATGGAGCAGTTCCTGAAGTCCACGCTCAGACGCTAAGCGCGGGTCGGCCTATAAACAAAAGAGCCGCGGATTTCTCCGCGGCTCTTCTTTTCCAGGCGGGCCGACTTAGGCCACGCGCTCGACGACGAGCGGGGGCATGTTCGGGCGCTTGGGAGCGAGGCGGTAGGCGTCGCGGAAGTACGGGAGCGCGGCATCGACCTTCGCCTCGTCGTTGTAATGGATCATGATCAGCGGCTCGCCCTGCTTGACCTGCGTGCCGACCTTGCGGATCTCGGTGACGCCGACCGACGGGTCGAGCGTGCCATCCTTGAGGGTGGCGAGGAGACGGACGCCCTGAGCGATCTTGCCGGCGTCGATGGTGTGCACGTAGCCACGCTTCGGGGCGGGCAGCTTGCGGATGAACTTAGCCTTGGGGAACTTGGAGGGATCGTCGATCCAGTCGGTCTTGCCGCCCTGAGCGCGGACCATCGCCTTGAACTTCTCGAGGGCGGAACCGTCCTTGAGGTGCTTCTCGACGGTCTGCTTCGCGGAAAGGGTCGAACCGGCGACGCCGGCAAGGCGCACGACTTCCATGCCCAGCTTGAGGACGAGGTCCTGCAGGTCTTCGGGGCCTTCGCCCTTCAGGAGGCGGACGGCTTCGAGGACTTCGAGGCCCGTGCCGACGGAGTCGCCGAGGGGCTGATTGATGTCGGTCACGAGGGCGACGCACTTGCGGTTGAGCGAGCGGGCGACGCGGGTGACGATGCGGGCGAGCTGCTTGGCCTGCTCGAGGTCGCGGATGAAGGAACCGTTGCCCCACTTCACGTCGATCACCAGGCCTTCGCAGCCTTCGGCAAGCTTCTTGGAGAGGATGCTGCCCGTGATGAGCGGGAGGGACGGGATCGTGCCCGTCTTCTGGCGGAGCGTGTAGAGGATGTCGTCGGCCGGGGCGATCTCGCGGCACTGCTCGGTGACCGCGCAACCCACGCGCTCGAGCTGCTGGCGGAACTGGTCCATCGTGGCCTTGCCCTTGAAGCCCGGGATCGAGCTGAGCTTCTCGACGGTCGAGATGCAGAACTCCTCGTCCTTGCCGTTCATGCCTGGCATGATGACGCCGGCGGCGGCGCCAAGAGGGCCGAGTACCATGGAAGTCTTGTCGCCCACGCCGCCGGTCGAGACCTTGGCGATCTTCGGCTGAGTGAGACGATCGAGGTCGATGACGTCGCCGGAGAGACGCAGCTCTTCGGCCAGGAGCGCGGTTTCCTGCGCGGACATCTGCTTGAAGTAGATCGCCATGGCCAAGGCGGCCTGCTGGGCCTCCGGCATCTCGGCGTCCATCACCGAGTCGATGATGTGACGGATCTCGTCGGCGGTGAACTCGCCTCCATCCCGCTTCTTCTCGATGAGAGAGGTGAAGGAGGGCTTCTCCTTACGCTTGTGGTCCAAGATTTTCTCTGTCATAAGTAGTTAGGATTTAGAAGGTTAGGGCCATTCTGCTTTGGACAGGGAGGCGGACTCGCTGTGATGTAAGTTTTACTTGAAAAGTCGAGCCTAAACAGGCAAGGCGACCCTCTTGGGACAAAAAGACCCCAAAGCACCCACCTTAGAACGAAGAATAGCCCCTAATTCGGCCTAGAAGGCTTTTCTTAAAGGAAGGCAGGACTTACCCCAGATATCCCTGATAAAGGGCGTCAGCACCCACCAGGGAGGTCCTGAGGCGCCCCGCCGGCAGCGCCATCCCATCATGCCAGCTCGGCGCCTCCTGGGCGCCTGTCCGCGGAGCGACGAAGGCGTAAAGATAATCGGCGGCTCCGGCCGACAGCATGATCGAAGCCAGTCGCGGACCGGCTTCGATCAGCACGCCGGCGATCTTCTCCTGGGCGCAACGCTCAGCCCAGACCTTGAGGAAGGAGGCTTCGTCGCCGACCAACGACCAGACCTTGATGCCTTCGGCTTCGTACCAAGCGAGATCCGACTTCTTGGCGGCAGAACCCAGGCCGACGACGATGGTCCGGGTGCGATGGGCATCCTGGAAGAGGTTCAAGCCCGAACGACCGGCGGTCTTGAAATGCCGATCCAGAACGAAGCGTACCGGACAGACCTCTCCTTGGTCGCCGCGCGCGGTGAGGCGAGGGTTGTCCGCGATCGCGGTATCCGCGCTGACGGCGATGGCAGGGAAGAGCCGGCGCAGACGATGCACGTAGGCTTGAGACTCCGGACCGGTGACCGCCCTGCCCTGCCCCGCAGGCAAGGTAAGCTTACCGTCGAGCGTCGAGGCGACCTTGAGCGCGAGCAGCGGCGAAGCGCGGGTGATCCAATGGTTGAAGATCAGGTTCAGCTCGGCGCATTCCTCGCCCAGCACGCCTTCGACGACCGCGACGCCTTGGGCGCGAAGCAGGTCGAGGCCGTGCCCGGCGTGGGCCGGATTCGGGTCGCGGGCGCCGACGACGACGGTGCGGATACCGGAAGCCAGGATGGCGTCGACGCACGGCGGCGTGCGACCATGCGTGCAGCAAGGCTCAAGCGTGACATGCAGCACGGCGTCCGCGGCGGGCTTTCGGCCCAACGCACGCAAGGCCACCACTTCGGCATGCGGCTCGCCGGCCTGGGCGTGAAATCCTTCGGCGACGACCTTGCCGCTTTCCGTGATCACCGCCCCGACCATCGGGTTGGGGTGCGTACGGCCCCAAGCCTGACGGGCGAGCTCGAGGGCTCGCCGCATCGGAGGCTCGGAAGCGGAGACGGACACGATCAGCGGTTGCGCTTACGAGAGACCGCGGCGGCCTTGGCGCTACCCGGGGTCAGCTGCGGTTCGGAATAGTAACGGAAACCCTCGAGCTTGCGGCGCTCGATGGTGCGACCCAGGAGCACTTCGATCTGCTGGAGATGATGCATCTCGTCCGGAGAGTAGAGCGTGAAGGCTTCGCCCTCGGCGGATGCACGGCCGGTACGGCCGATGCGGTGGACGTAGTCTTCGGCGTGCTCGGGGACGTTATAGTTGATGACGTGCGTGACACCGCGGATGTCGAGGCCGCGCGAGGCGATGTCGGTCGCCACCATGATGGTGAACTTGCCGGACTTGAAGCCCGCGAGCGCGGCGGCGCGCTCGGATTGCGAACGGTCGGCGTGCATCGTGGCGACGGGCGTGCCGTGGCCTTCGATCCACTCGGCGATGCGGTCGGCGTCGCGCTTGGTGCGGGTGAAGACGATGACGGACTTGTAGCCGCTCTTGTTGAGGAGCGACAGCAGCAGGTCGTACTTCTGGAAGATGTCGACGGGGTAGATCGCGTGGTCGACCGTGTCGGCGGCGCCGAGGCCGGTGCGGACGTCGACGGTGACCGGCTCGCGGAGCGCCCAACCGGCGATGCGGCCGATGGCGTCGGAGATCGTGGCGGAGAAGAGCAGCGTCTGGCGGTCCTTCGGGCAGTAGTTGACGATACGGGTGACGTCTTCGATGAAGCCCATGTCGAGCATGCGATCGACTTCGTCCATGATCAGCATCTGGATGGACTTCAGATCGAGGATCTTCTGCTCATGCAGGTCGAGGAGGCGACCCG
>CAIXQT010000329.1 GCA_903921665.1 uncultured Opitutia bacterium | reverse complement strand
GGCGGCGATTCGGTCGGACTGGGACTTTCCGTCGTCAATGAGGAGCGCGGTCGTGGCCTGAGTCCGAAGGACAACCCGATGCCTCGGTTGGCCTACAGCAAGAAGTTCTATCGGTTCGGCTTCCAGTGGACCCCCAACGACTACCGTTGGTATTTGGACGGTCGACTGGCCTATACCATCCGGATTTCCCCTTCTATCCCGACCACGCCGAAGCCGATGTTTATCTCCTTAAGCCATAACGGGCTGCCGGAAGCGGGCTTTTTGAAGAGTTTCCCCGAGCCGACGCGCGGTCCTGAGCCGATGCGGGTGGATTGGGTCAGGGTCTACCAATAAGTGGGTAGGGCTTGCCTCTTTCTGGTCTCCGATTTCAATCTTATTTACCCCTATTTCATGAAAGCACTCTCGCTTTTCTCTCTCCTTGCCGCCCTGACGTTGGGCGCTGCTCCTAATTCCGGACTTAAGCCGGTCTGGGAGGATGACTTCAACGCCAAGGAAATTGACCCGAAGAAGTGGAACGTCGGCGGCGGCGCCCGCATCGTGGACGGCAAACTGCAGATCGAGATCACGCCCAAGGAGAAAGCCGGCTTCTGGAATGGCTCCAACGTGAACTCATCCGGCAAGTTCATGCATCCGCAGGGCTACTTCGAGGCCTCTATCCGGGCGATCCAATCCAAGGGGCGTGGTGCGGTCAATTTTGGCATCCGCAACCAGGACATGTCCAAGGTGCCTTCCGCTGCCCTGAATTTCAGCTTCAGTGGCGCCGACAAGGTCGAACCGTGGCTCAGCATCGTCGACGAGGGCGGCTCCCATAACCTTGTCCCGAAAGATAAGGTCATCGCGATGGACGGCGGTAAGTCCTACAAGAAGTTCCTGACCTACGCCCTTCATTGGACGGACAAGGAATATCGCTGGTACGTCGAAGGTCGCCTGGTTCATAAGATGATTCGTCCTATCCCGAGCGCCCCGATGTTCATCGAATTCAACCAGTGGTTGCCGGAAGGCGGCCTCCTCAAGGATTTCATGAACCCCAAGCTTGGTCCTGAGCCCTTGCAGGTTGATTGGGTCAAGGTCTTCAAGATTCCGTGAGATTCATCCTCCTCCTGATAACGGCGGTCTCTTTTGCCGCCGACCCTTCGATCGGCAAGAAATTGACGTTCTCGGACGATTTCAACGGGGAGAAGATCGACGAAACCAAATGGAATCTCCCGGCCAACGGGGAGACGGCTTTCATCGTCAAGGGAGGTAAGGACAAAGTCCTGCGTATCTCCCTGCGTAAGGCGGAAGACATGATCCAATGGAACGGCCTCACCACGAGCGGAAAGTTCGAGCAGGCTTACGGCTACTTCGAGGCGTCCATCCGGATGCCTGCATACAAAGGCCATACGGCGATCTTTCGTCTCAGTCCGGCCGACGAGAAGGCGGCTCCGAACGTGCTGCTGCTTTTCGAGGGACTAGGCGCCGACAAGATCATGCCCTGGGCCCGAAAGGTCGACGATTCCGGCCAGAGGGATTTCCGGGCCGAGGGCGATAAATTCCTGAAGCCCGGTGAGGCCGCCAAGAAGTTCAATACTTACGGCATCCTCTGGACCGAAAAGGCTTTCACCTGGTTCATCAACGGCAAGAAGGTCCATCAGGTAGATAAGCATGATGTCGCCAAGCCGATGCGAATCCAGCTCGCCCACCGCGTTTCCGAGTTCGAGCGCCCGAATCTCAACCTTAAGCAGCTACCTGACGATGTTGATATCGATTGGGTCAAGGTCTGGAAATAATTCCCCCCATGAAACCCCTATTTGCCTTCCTTCTGTCGACGCTCGCGCTGGGCGCCGCCAACCCTGCTTCCAACATGAAGCTGACGTTTTCGGACGACTTCGATGCCGGTAAACTTGATGAGGCCAAGTGGGTCGTCAGCGGCGACCCCACGGTCCTGAGTTTCGTCAAGGTCGGGAAGGCGTCGGCCCTTCGCATCTCGCTTCTGAAGAAGGAGGACATGATCCAATACAATGGCATAAATACGCGCGGCAAGTTCGAGCAGGCGCGCGGGTACTTCGAGGCCTCCATGCGCATGAACGCCTACAAGGGCCATGGCGCTTCGATGGTCATCCGCGGCAAGGACGAGAAGGTCACGCCGTTCGCCATGGCACTCTGGGAGGCGCATGGTGATGACAAGATGACCCCTTGGTTCCGTATCTTGGACGACAAAGGTCAGCACGAGATGCGCCCGGAGCGACCGGACAGGGGCGCCCTCAAGGCCGGCGAAGCCGCGAAGAAATTCAACACCTACGGCATCCTCTGGACCGAGAAGAGCTTCTCCTGGTTCGTCAACGGCAAGCAGGTCCATAAGGTAGACCGCATCGTCGTCGACGCTCCGATGAGCCTGTATTTCTCGCACCGTATCGGCGAATGGGAACGTCCGAATCTGAACCTCAAGCAGCTGCCGGACGACGTCGACATCGACTGGGTCAAGATTTGGAAGTAAGCCGCCCTTCAAAAGAGGTTTGCATCAGTACCCCGCTAGGCATCCTGCGGGGTACTTTCATGTCCGCACCTTACGACAAGAACAACCCGTTCCCGGCCTGCCTCGTCGACCGTCGTCGCCTGAGCTCGCCGGCCAGCCAGAAGGACACCCAGCACTTCTCGGTCTCCCTCGCCGGCAGCGGCCTGACCTACAAGTGCGGCGACAGCCTCGGCGTCTTCCCGACCAACAACCCCGCCGCCGTGGCCGCTTTGCTCCAGGCGGCTGGCTTCACGGGCGACGAGCACGTAACCATCCCGAAGGACCTCGCCCCGATCGCGCTCCGCCAGGCCCTTTCGACCCGCCTCGCTCTCAACGGACCGACCTATAAGTTCGCCCAGCTTCTCCATGACCGCGCGACGGAAGCCGCCGACAAGGCCCGCCTGGCCGCCGCGATCGGCGAAGCCGACCCGGAGAAGAAGAAAGCCTGGATGGAGCAGCGCGAGTTCGTCGACCTCTTCCTGGAGCACCCGTCCGCCCGCCCGTCCGCGCAGGAGGTCATCGAGCTCATGCGCAAGCTGATGCCGCGCCTCTATTCGATCTCGTCCGCGCCCTCGAGGTACCCGCAGGAAATCCACCTCACCGTGGCCGTCGTGCGTTATGAGACCAACGGACGTCAGCGCGAGGGCGTCTGCTCGAGCTACCTTGCCGATCGCGCCCGGATGAACGAGCCCGACCTCCCGGTTTTCGTCGCGGATTCGCACTTCGGTCTCCCGGCCGACGACAGCCTCCCGGTCATCATGGTCGGACCTGGCACCGGCGTGGCGCCGTTCCGCAGCTTCGTGATGGATCGAGCCACTCGTGGAGCGAAGGGGCCGAACTGGCTCTTCTTCGGCGACCAGCGCAAGGACCACGATTTCCTCTACGCCGACGAGTGGGCCGAGTATCAGAAGTCGGGCGTGCTCACGCGCCTCGACACGGCTTTTTCCCGCGATCAGGCTGCGAAGGTCTACGTGCAGGATCGCATGCGCGAAAACGCCGCCGAGCTTTGGAAGTGGATCCAGCAGGGCGCCTATTTCTATGTCTGCGGCGACGCCAAGCGCATGGCCAAGGATGTCGACGCGGCGTTGCACGCCATCGTGGCCGAGCAGGGTGGCATGACGCCTGAGGCTGCCGTGGAATGGGTGAAGCAGTTCAAGAAGGACGGCCGCTACCAGCGCGACGTCTACTGAGCGCGGCCGGCAGGGAAGGGGATTTCAGCAGGGCATTAGCCACTTGCCAGAAGCCCTGTTTCCTTGCACATAAATGCCCGATGCATCTCACGCACTCTCCTCGCGTCGCCCTCGTCACCGGAGCCGGTCGCGGCATCGGCAAGGCCATCGCGGAACGTCTCGCTTCTCACGGGCACACCGTGCTCTGCGTCTCGAAGTCCGACACCTGCGTGCAGGTCGCCAACGATATCCTCGCCAAGGGCCAGAAGGCCAAGGCCTACCAGGTCGACGTCTCCGACGCCGCCGCGGTCGCCAAGGCCTGCGAGCAGATCAACGCCGAATTCGGCGCCGTCGAGATCCTCGTCAACAACGCCGGCATCACCCGCGACAAGCTCGTCATGGCGATGTCCGAGCAGGACTGGAACGACGTCATCTCCACCAATCTTTCCTCCGCCTTCTATTGGACCAAGGGCCTCGTCCGCCCGATGACCAAGAAGCGCTGGGGCCGTATCATCAGCATCTCCTCCGTCACCGGCGTGCAGGGCAACGCGGGTCAGGCCAATTACGCCGCCGCCAAGGCTGGCCTCCACGGCCTCACCATGACGCTCGCCCGCGAGCTGTCCGGCCGCTCCATCACCGCCAACGCCGTCGCGCCTGGCTTCATCACCACCGACATGACCGGCGAGCTTTCCGAAGAGGTGAAGCAGAAGATTCTCAGCGTCATCCCTCTGGGACGATTTGGCTCAGTCAACGACATCGCCGCCATGGTCGATTATCTGGCCTCCGAAGAGGGGGGCTACATCACCGGTCAGGTCTTTTCGGTTGACGGAGGAATGGCTATCTGACACCCCAAAACCTAACAAAACACCCTTTTATTATGCCCGAAAACATCGAACAGCGCGTC
>CAIXQT010000328.1 GCA_903921665.1 uncultured Opitutia bacterium | reverse complement strand
TGCTTTACCGCACCGATCACTTCAAGGCGGACGAAATCGTCTACGTCACCGACGGCCGTCAGCAGGATCACTTCCACCAACTCTTCGTGACCGGCGCCAAGTGGTTCAAGGCTTCGGAGCGCAAACTCCCGCGCCTGCGTCACGTCTGGTTCGGCACGATCCTCGGTGAGGACGGCAAGGCTATCAAGACCAAGTCCGGCGAGCCGGTGCGTCTGCAGGAGCTCATCGACCAGGCCGAGAAACTCGCGTTCGAAGCCGTCACCAGCAAGAACCCCGACCTGCCCGAGTCCGAACGCAAGGCTATCGGCAAAGCCATCGGCGTCGCCGCGATGCGTTACGCCGACCTGTCGTCGAACCGCACGATGGATTACACCTTCTCTTGGGGCAAGCTGCTCGCCTTCGAAGGCAATACCGCGCCGTACCTCATGTACGCCGTCGTCCGGGTCCGTTCGATCTTCCGTAAGAGCGGCCTGGCCGTCGGGCAGGGCGAAGAAGGCGCGACCGACCCGGAAACCCCGGCCGAGATCGCGCTCGCCCGCAAGCTGCTGGCGTTCACCGCCGCGCTCGACCAGGCGCTCGAAGAACTCCGTCCGCACCATCTCTGCACCTACCTGCACGAGCTTGCGGCGGCCTATGGCACCTTCTACGCCGCGGATAGCGTCATCGTCGACGATCCTGCCGTGAAGGCGCGCCGACTCATGCTCTGCTCGCGCACCTGCGCCGTCATGGAGACCGGTCTGCGTCTCCTTGGCATCGAACCGGTGGAGCGGATGTAAGCGCCGCAAAGCGGCGAGGGGGCAGGCTGGCACGTGGGCAAGTGGCCATGGGGTGTTTCGGCATCTTTAACCGCTTGGTACGCGATTCCGCATAGACCTCTGGCGGGGTGTGGCTAGAAAAGCCTCACCCCCATGGAGACTCCTGCCCCTAAGTCGGATCGCCTGCTCTCGCTTGATGCCCTGCGAGGTTTCGACCTCTTTTGGATCGTCGGGGGGCATGCGATCGTCGTCGCTTTGTTCAAGCTGACCGAGTGGGGTTGGGTGGGCGCGATCGACGCCCAGCTCAAGCACGTCGATTGGAACGGCTTCCAGGCTTACGACCTCATCTTCCCGCTCTTCCTCTTCATGGCCGGCGTCTCCACGCCGTATTCGCTGACCCGTCGCCTGGCGGAAGGCGCCCGCGGTGAAGTCATCCGCAAGATCGTCCAACGCGGCCTGACCCTTGTGCTGCTCGGCATCATCTATAACAACGGCCTGCAGTGGAAGGGGCTCGAGAACATGCGTTTCGGCAGCGTGCTCGGACGCATCGGTATCGCGGGCATGTTCGCCCAGCTCATCTTCGCCTTTAATTTCGAGACCCCGAAAAGGCTCTGGTATTGGTTGGCCGGAATCCTGCTCGGCTATTGGGCGGTTATGTCGTTCGGCCATGCGCCCGGCTTCGCGTCCGGCGACCTGACGATGGAAGGCAACTTCGCCAGTTATGTCGACCGTCTGCTGCTCCCTGGAAAGTTGCACAAGAAGATCCATGACCCGGAAGGCCTGCTCGCGATGGTTCCCGCCATCGGCAACGCCTTGCTCGGTATCCTTGCCGGCCTGTGGCTGCGCCGATCCCCGGAAGCGGCTTCCGGCGACCGTAAGGCCGCCGGACTGGCGCTCGCCGGCCTCGCGCTGCTGGCGATCGGAGGACTCTGGGGTTTCGTCTTCCCGCTGAACAAGCATCTTTGGACCAGCTCGTTCGTCCTCTGGACCTGCGGCTGGGGCAGCCTCTTGCTCGCCTTCTTCTATTGGACCATCGACGTCCGCGGCTGGCTGCGGGCGTTCGGAGCTTTCTTCGCCGTGATCGGGATGAACTCCGTGCTCATCTACATGTCCGGCAAGTTCCTCAGCTACGATTACACCGCGCGCGCTTTGTTCGGCGGGCTCGCCTCGGCCGTACCGCCGGCCGTCGGGTCGCTCATCCTCGCCGTAGGCGTCTTCGCCGTCGAGTGGACGCTCTTCTGGTTCCTCAAGCGCCAGAAGATCTTCCTCAAGGTGTAGGGCAGGGCAGGTCTTCGCTTGTCTTCCCTGCTCCTGTGAGGACGCTGTCCGGATGGATGAACCTGAGCTGAAGATCACGCGTGGCGACATCGTCGCCCGAGGCGTCCTCTGCCACTGTCCCAACTGCGGGAAGCGCGGCCTGCTCGCCTCCTGGTTCCGCTTGAACAAGGCCTGCCACGCCTGCGGCATGGATCTCGCGCGTTCGGCCGGCCTCTATTCCGGCACGACCTCGATCGGTTACGTCGCCGCCATCATCTTCATCATCATCCCGATCTGCTTCCTCGTGGCCTGCAAGGTCCTGTCCGTGACGGCGGGAGTCCTGCTGGGCATCTTCGGCTCCTTCGGTTTCATCGTCCTGATCTAT
>CAIXQT010000327.1 GCA_903921665.1 uncultured Opitutia bacterium | reverse complement strand
GTTCGAGGCCACCATCACCGACGTGAAGCCGCACGGCCTCATGGTCGAGCTCAACGCCTCGCAGGCCTACGGCCTCGTGCACATGTCGACGCTCACCGACGACTATTACCGCCTCAACGACCGCGGCAACATGCTGGTCGGCAGCCGGACCGGACGGAAGTTCATGCCCGGCGGCGTCATCCAGGTGACCGTCGACCGGGTGGACCGCTTCAAGCGCCAGGTGGACTTCCGCCTCTACGACGAACGCCAAGTCCAGAAGCCCAGGGGGCCGGAGCGGAGGAAGGGACAGCGCTGAAGAGTAGAGGACTCGAGGGCCGGAGGGCCCGAGGACAGGAGGTAAAAAAGGTAGGGCTGACCACCCTTGGTCAGCCGCGGTTGAGCGAGGGCGCTCAACCCTACCCGAGGCAGGGCTAGGGCAGCACGCGGTGCTGCCCCTACCTAAATACACCTCAGGCCCTCAGGTCCTCGAAATGAGCCTCCCCCACGCTCGCGAGTAATCACCCGCGGCTTTGCCGAGACGGATGCGGCCGGCGTCGTCGTCGGTCCACTTGACGGGGATCTCGACGAGCTTGGCGCCGGCCCGCGCGAGCCGCACGAAGGCTTCGGCACCGAAAGAGAAACCGCGCGCCTCGGCCGGCATCTGGAGTTTCGCGAAGACGGAACGTCGCACGAGCTTCAGGCCGCAACCGGGGTCGGTCAGGCGCGAGCCCGGCAGCATCCGCCAGAAAAAGGAGAGCGTCGCGGAGATGAGCGAGCGCTTCCACGAGCGGCCCGTCACCTGCGAATCACGATGCCAGCGGGAGCCGGCGACGAGGTCAGCCTTACCTTCGGAGATGAGCCGGTAGCCGCGCACGAGCGCTTCGGGATCGGTGGCCATGTCGGCGTCACAGTAGGCGAGCACGTCGTAGCCCTCGGGGGCGGACTCCCAGGCCGAGCAGATTGCGACGCCTTTGTCGCCATGGTCGCACGCCCGATGATAGACCACGCGGTACGGGATCTTCGCAGACGCCTCGATGGCGACCGACCGCGTCCAATCCGTGGAGCCGTTGTCCGAGACCACGATCAGGGCGTCCGCACAGCCGTTGGCTTGCAGGCTTTCGGCCAGACGGGCCAGCCCCGGGCCCAGGCGGCGCTCCTCATTGCGCACAGGGATGACAATTAACAGGGGCATCGGGGTGACCTAAAATCGCTTAAATACTTCGGAAACTCAAACCTTTCGTCGCAAGAATGCGAATGAGATGAGAATGAGACTCATTTTCATCTTTGACAGATGAGAGTCAGTCTCATTATCACGTCCTCGTTCCAACGCCCATGAAAAGCCTCCTCACCACGCTCACGCTCGCTTCGGCCGCCACGGCCATCGGTTGCGACAATCCCTTTGGCTACTCCTACCTCGCCGAGACCATGAAGCCCGGCGAAGTGGAGATCGTCCAGTGGGTCACCGGCCGAATGGGCCGCAATCTCGGCAGCGGCTACGATGCCCGCTACCGCGGCTTCGACCTGAAGACCGAAGTCGAATGGGGCATCTCGGCCAACGAGCAGCTGGCCGTCTACGTCAACTCCCGCTACTTCGAGCAGACCTCGCGCGACGGCCTCCTCTTCGACGGCTTCCAGGTCGCCTACAAGCGCATGCTGGCGAACCCCGACACCCAGGACTGGGGCGTGGCCCTCTACGTCGAGCCGGGCTACTCGCAGGTGAGCTCCAAGAACGGGGCGCACCGCGACCAGCTCAAGCTCGAGACGAAGCTCCTGCTCCAGCATAACTTCGGCGCGAACGACGAGTGGGTGTACGCCGCCAACGTGATCGGCGAGCTCGAGCATGAGACCGCCACGCACGCCGACACGGTGAAGCTCAAACTCACCCAAGGCTTGGCCTGCGCCATCGGCGCGCGCTGGTACCTCGGGGCCGAAGCCATCGTCGAGTCCGAGTGGAGCGAGTTCAACGACCACCAGTACACCGCCGTGCTCGCCGGCCCGTGCGTCCGCTACCAGCGCGACGGCTTCTTCACGACCTTCGCCGCGCTCGCCCAGGTGACCGCCACCCCGGCGAACAAAGGCGACCTCAACGTCACCAAGAAGTCGCCTTACGAGACGCGCCTCCTCGTCGGCTACGAGTTCTGAGAAAGCCTGACGGCCGCCATTCAATGGGTAGGGACGCGATTGCCATCACGTCCGTGGGCGGACGGAGGTTGGAATATCGAACAGTCTGCCCGGCGATACGGACGTGCCACGGCGAACGGCGGCCTTGGCAATGGCCGCCCTACCCGTGACAGGTATCAGCGGTTGGCGGTTAGAGGTTGGGCACTCAAAGGGAAACCAAGTTGAAGCTGCGGGAAAAATGTCCCCAGCAAACCATCCGGTCCCCGGTTTCCCTTGTCTCTTACAAACCGCCAACCGCTAACCGCCACCACCAATCAACGCCTATTTCAACGCCGCCTTCACCGTCGCCAGCATCTGGTCGGGGGAGAGGCCGTTGGCGGCGCGGAGCGTCTTCACGTCGGTGGCATGGCCGACGAAACGGTCGGGCCAGCCGAGGCGGACGATCGGAGTACGCACGCCATGTTCCGCGAGCGTCTCGAGCGCGCCGGTGCCGAAGCCGCCGGTGACGGCGCCGTCTTCGAGCGTGACGATGAGTTTCGCGGCCTTGGCCTGCTCGACGAGGAGGGAGGCGTCGATCGGCTTCGCGAAGCGCGCGTTGACCACGCCGACGGAGAGACCGGTCTCCGCGGTGAGCCTGTCGGCGAGCGCCTGGGCTTCGGGCACCATCGAACCGAGCGCCCACAGCTGGACGTCGGCGCCGGCGCGAAGGACTTCGGCCTGGCCGAGCGGGATGAGGGCCGGCTGCGCCTTGATCGCCTTGCCGGCGGCGGCGCCGCGCGGATAGCGGATGAACATCGGCGCGCCGGACTTCAGCGCAGTGTGAAGCATGTCCGCGAACTCATCTTCGTCCTTCGGCTGCATCAGCGTCACGTTCGGGACGCAGCGCAGGTAGGCGATGTCGAAGAGACCGTGGTGCGTCGGGCCGTCGCTGGGCGAGACGCCGGCGCGGTCCATGCAGAAGGTGACCGGCAGGCGCTGCAGGCAGACGTCATGGATGACCATGTCGTAGGCGCGCTGCATGAAGGTGGAGTAGATCGCGCAGACCGGACGGAGGTCGCGGGCGGCGATGCCGGCGGCGAACAAGGCGGCGTGCTCCTCGGCGATACCGACGTCATGATACTGGGCCGGCAGTTCCTGCTTCAGCTGGTTGAGGCCCGTGCCGGAAGGCATCGCGGCCGTGATGCCGACCACGCGGGAATCCGCCTTCGCTTCGCGCACGAGCAGCGCACCGAAGACGTCCTGCCAGGCCTTGGGCGCGCCGGGCGAGCCGGAAGCGAGCGAGTCGCCCGTCTCCGGATCGAAGGCGCCCGTGCCGTGGAATTTCTCGGGGTTCTTCAGCGCGGCGCCGAGGCCCCTGCCCTTCTCCGTGCGGACGTGGAGGAGAATCGGGCCGGTGGAGTCCTTGCAGAAATTGAGGTAGCGCTCGAGCGCGCCAAGATCGTGACCATCGATCGGGCCGACATAGCGCACGCCATACTGCTCGAAGAGCGAAGAGCTGTGCGTGAACCAGTTCTTCACGTGGCGCTTGAAGCTGCGGCCGAAGTCCAGGACCTTGGTGCCGACGCGGCTCTTGCCGAGGAACCGCTTCAGGCCTTGCTGCGAATTATTGTAAGGGCGCGTGACGATCAGGCGGCTCAGGATATCGGCGACCGCGCCGACGTTACGGTCGATCGACCACTCGTTATCATTGAGGACGATGACCAGGCGCTTCGTCGACTTGGCGGCGTTATTGAGCGCCTCCATCGTGACGCCGCAGGTGAGGGCCGCGTCGCCGATGAGGGCGACGACGTGCGAATCCTCGGCGAGGCGGTCTCGGGCATTGGCGAGACCGACGGCGGCGGAGAGCGCCGTGCCGGCGTGGCCCGCGCCGAAGACGTCGTGCAGGCTCTCCTCGCGGTTCAGGAAGCCGCTGAGGCCGCCGGTCGTGCGGATACCGTCGAAGTCGGCGCCGTTGCGGCCGGTGAGGAGCTTGTGGACATAGCCCTGATGGGCCACGTCGAAGACGAACTTGTCGCGCGGCGTGCCGAAGACGCGGTGCAAGGCGATCGAGAGCTCGACCACGCCGAGGTTGGGACCGATGTGGCCGCCGTTCTTGGCGGTGACGGTCACGAGGCGTTCGCGGATCTCCTGCGCGAGGAGCGGAAGCTGCTCGGGCGCGAGGGCCTTGACGTCGGCCGGACCGCGGATGGACGCGAGGAGCGACATCAGCCCTGCGAGTCTTCGCCGCGCTTGCCCAGCTGCTCGATGCGCAGTTCAGCGGCCTCGAGCGACTTCTGGCAGGACTTCAGGAGGCGCATGCCTTCCTCATACTTCGCGACGAGCTCGTCCAGCGAGACGTCACCGGACTCGAGGGACTCGACGAGCTGCTCGAGCTTCTTGAGTTCGGCCTCGAAGCCTTCCTTGCCGGAAGCCGAGGCGGGTTTCTTGTCCGCGCACATGGGCCTACTGTCAGCGGAGGTCCCTGCCCTCTCAAGCGGATTGTGCGGACTTAGGCCAGAAGGCGCGCCCAGGCCTGCTCGGCCGTGACGCCCCGGAGCTCGACGACCTTCGCGGGCGAAGCTGCCCCCGAGACCAGGGTCACGCTCGCGGCCGGGAGCCCGAGCCGGTCGACGAGGAGTTCGAGGATCTCGCGGTTGGCCTTGCCCCCTTCGGGCGGCGCGGCGACGCGGACCTTCAGGGCTTCACCTAAGCGACCGACGATTTCCGAGCGGGACGCGCCCGGGACCGCCTTCACCTTCAGACGACAGGCGGCGCCGCTCACAGATACTGCGTAAGCGACCTGACCGTCTTCGCATCGAGGCGGCGGACGAGCGCCACGGACAGGTCGACGCAGGCCTGCAGGTCGGCGAGGTCGATCACGGCGTTGTGCGTATGGATATAGCGCGCGGGCACGCCGAGCACGATGACCGGCACGCCGAGCTCATGCGCCTGAAAAGAACGTGCGTCGGTGCCGCCCGAGCGACGGACCGCGAGCTGGCAAGGGATACCCTTCTCCGCCGCGACTGCGAGGGCGAGATCGACGAGGCGAGGATTCATGATGGCCGTCGGATCATAGGCGCGCACCTGAACGCCGCCACCGAGGGCGCCCTGCGACTCGCCGTGCGGGGCGAGGCCGGGCAGATCGTCGGCCGGCGGGCCTTCGAGTACGATGACCGCGTCGGGCTTCGCGAGACGCGCGGCGACGACCGCGCCGCGGCAACCGACTTCTTCCTGCACCGTCGCGACGGCGAGCAGATCGCACGGCGTCGCGGAAGCGTCGAGCTCATGGGTCGCGAGGGTCAGCGCGGCCATGCCGACGCGATTATCGAAGGCCTTCGCCGAATAAAGACCAGGCTCCGCGAGGGCCGTGAACGGGCCTTCCGGCACGACCGGGTCGCCCGGGCGGATGCCGAGACACGCGACGGATTCGGAGGAGCGGGCGCCGATGTCGACGAGCACCTTGTCGGCCGACGCGGCCTGGGCGCCGCCTTGGTGAGGCGGGAGCGCGGCGACGACGCCGATGAATTCCTTCTGCGCGGCGCGCGACCAGATGCGGAGGCGCTGCGCGGCGAGGACGCCGTCGGGCCAGCCGCCCACCGGAGTCAGGCGCAGGAAACCGTCGGGCGTGACCGCCTGCACCAGGAAACCGATCTCATCCATGTGCGCCGTGAGCACGACGCGCGGCCCCTGCTTCTCCTTCGCCGGCGAGGCGAGCACGCCGCCGAGGCCGTCGGCCTGCAGCGAGCGACCGCGCAGCTCGCGGACGAAGATCGCGCGGACCGCGTCCTCGTGGCCGGAAGTGCCGTGGGCTTGCGTGTAGGCCTCCAGTAGACGGAGGGCTTCGGAAGGACGCTTCGACATGGGAAGGGAAGATAAGTGGCAAGATGAAGACGGAGGACGGAGGACACGAGGCGATTGTGGATGGATGACATGGAACTTGGCCCGGAGGTAGGGCGGCGATTGCCATCGCCGCCGTTCGCCACGCAAGGTCCGACCACCGGGCAGACTGTTTCGATATTCCAGCCTCCGTCCGCCCACGGACGTGATAGCAATCACGTCCCTACCTTAGGCCCCAGCCAATCATCAGGTCTCCGGTTTCCCTTTGAGCGCCCAACCGCTAACCGCTGTTAACTGTCATGGGTAGGGCGGCGATTGCCATCGCCGCCGTTCGCCACGCAAGGCCCGACCGCCGGGCATGATCTGTTGAGCTTATGACGTCTCTTCGCCCACGGCGGTCATGGCAATGACCGCCCTACCGAACGCATTCCCGAACGTCGGACCATCGGCTACCGCTACCTCGCCTTGATCAGCGCGGCTGGCGGGTCTGCAGGCGCGGCTTCAGGCCGGCCTTGGCGACGGCATCGAGCGCGTGAACGGCCGCGCCCGTGAGCGAACGCTCGTCGGCGACGATCACGACCTCGGTGCCCGGAGACTTCAAGGCGTGATCGACAAGCGCCTTCGCCAGCGCGTCGGCGGCGATCGCCTTGCCTTCGAGGTAGAGCTTCCCTTCGCGGTCGACGCCCACGACGAGCGTCGTGGCGGGCGTGCCTTCGGAGCCGGCGGAAGCCGTCGGCGGGACGATCGCCATCGTGCGGGCTTGGTCGAGGCGTCCGCTGATGAGGAGGAAGAAGACCAGCACCACCATCACGTCGATCAGCGGCACCACGTTGATGTCGGCACGACGCCGACGGGCGACGATCAAGCTCATCGGCGATGGGCTTCCAACGCTTCGACGAGCACGTCGAGGCGGGAGGAGAGGATCTCCAGGCGTCGGCCGAGCCAGTTCGCGCCGACGAGCGCCGGGATGGCGATGCAGAGGCCGATCATCGTGGTGCTGAGCGCGAGGCCCACGCCGCGGGTGAGCGTCTGCGAATCCGGCAGGCCCTGTTCCGGGAAGAGCGTGGCGAGGCCGGTCACCGTGCCGAGCAGGCCGAGGAGCGGGGCCGCCGCGACGATGCTATCAAGCAGATGCAGTCCGCGGTGCAGGCGGACGAGTTCGTTGCGCGTCCAGGCCTTGAGCACTTCGCCGGAAGCGCCGTCCTTCCACCGCTGGACGAGACGGCCCGCGACGGACTCGCCGTCGGCGGCGCCGACTTGGTCGAGATTGCCGTTCAAGACGGACTTGAGAACCGCCTCCGGGGCCACGCGCGAAACCCGCAGGGCCAGGGCTCGTTCCACGACCAGAAAGACGGCGAGCAGCGAGCAAATCGCGAGCGGCCAGATGAAAATGCCGGCACCTTGGAGTAGGGTTTGCACCCCAAGAGCCTCCCCAAAGCCCAAAGGGCCGCAAGCCCGCTCTTTAAACGCCAATTTTATGACTTTATATGACATTTAAATGATTTTAAATGATTTTATTCAATCTTTTGGAACAAAAGCCCATAACCAATCCTTTGACTTTCCCCTAGGGGGGATTACCGTGATTTTACCCCAATTTGCTATGAGACTTAAACGCTCAGGTTTCTCCCTCGTCTTGTCGCTGACGATCATGGCCTCGATGGTGATGATGGTCATCGTCCTCGCCTCTTTCCTGCAGGTCGAAAGCCGCCTCGCCCAGAGCCACGCCGGCTACCTTCGCGCCCGTTATAACGCCCTCGCCTCCGCCAAGATCGCCATCGGCCAGCTGCAGGTCCTGGCCGGCCCCGACCAGCGCGTGACGATGCGCGCCGACATGTTCTCTCCGGAAGTCACCCCGCCCGGCCCGATTTCCACCCCTGCCGTACCCCGTACGGGAGCTTTTCCTGCCCTCTACAATCCGAACTCACCGGCCGCAGCCGTCGTCGTCCACCAGAAGCGCTACCTCACCGGCGTCTGGGCCACCGGCGGCGTGCAGAGCAAGAAAGTGCGCGACTGGGATGTCACCAATCCGCACAACACGCGCCTCTTCCTCGGCTGGCTTTGTTCGCCGATGTACAAGGCGACGGGCGCCGACACCGAAATCCCCGACACCACCAAGCTGCCGAACTTCCTCCCGAACAGCTCGTATTATAATTTCGTCACCGGCCAGGCGGACAATCTGCCCGACAGCCAGGCGCTGATCGACGACCTTGGCACCTCGATGGAAAGCGCGCCGAACGGCATCCTCGTGCCGCTCGTCTCCAGCGGCACGGTCTCGTGGCCCGCGACGGCGGTTTCCCGCTTGCAGCAGGAATACTATGGCGCCGTGGACATGCGCCCCGTCCCCCTGCCTGGCCCGACCAACAGCGCCGGTAAGCTGCTCGGCTCCAACGGCCGCTACGCTTTCTGGGTCGGCGACGAAGGCATCAAGGCCAAGGTCAACCTGCCGGACAGCTTCGCCAAGACGACGACCGGCTCCGGCCTCGCGCTGAACAACCTCTCGAACTGGGAAAAGGAACTCGGCGGCTCCGCGGCGCAGCGCAACGGCATCGAGACCATCAAGAACACCGAGCGACCCGCCCTGCCCGCCGCCTTCCAGGCCGAGTTCCAAGCGTGGCGCGATAAGGACATCATCGCGGCCAACGCGCTCAGCGGAAAATCCGAAGCTCTCCTGATGCCCAAGGTCCTCAGCGGCGCGAGCCTCGCGACCTGGGCGGCACGCGTCTCCGGTGTGCTCGCCTCGGGGCAAACCATGACGGACGGCCTCCGCGCACTGTGGCATGACGTCACGCCGTGGTCCTACTCCACCCTCTCCGACACCTATAACGGCGGCCTGAAGTACGATCTCTCCACCGCCTTCGAACTGCCTTACGCCACCTATCGCGGCCTCGAGATCTATCCCGACCAGAAAGATCCCGCCAAGACCTCGAATGACAATCGCCGCCAGTCGCTCTTCCATAACGCGCCGGGCTATGCCGACCTCGACTTCAACCGGCCCAACCTCGTCGACAAGATCGCCAACCCCTCGGACCTGCTTGCCGCCTACCCGCGCGCCAGCGAGTGGACGCCGCGCCACACCTCCAGCCTCCTCGGTTCCGGCTACAACCTGCTCACGACGCAGAACGGCGGCGAGACGCCGGAACGCCTCGGCTTCATCTACGAAGTCCCGCTCGGCTCGCGCTTCTTCAACACCACCACCTCCTTGGTCAACGGCGCGAGCTTCTCGCGCGCCGATACCACCCTGACGCAGCCGACGACGAACTCCCCGACCAACCCGGTGCGCATCCACAGCCTGCCTTGGTCCCAGCTGCCGGAAACCGACCCGGAGAACATCAAGGGGCGCATCGTGCGTGGCCCGACCTGGGATCTCTACCGCAACTACTACCGCATGTACAAGCGCGAGGTCGAGGCGGCCAACAACCAGTCCGGCCTCATGGGCCAGGCCGACGTGCCGGACAACAACACGCTTGTCGCGCGCGGACTGGAGCCGCTCACCTTCGCTTCCGGCAATCGCGTGAGACCCGTGTCCAAGGCCACCGATGCATCAGGGCGACTCAAGAAATACACCGAGTGGCCGCTCAAAGGAGCCGCCGACCAATCGTTCCTGACCAACGAACTTTTCTACGACAGTAGCGACATCTACACAGACTTCTACTACCGTAATAACCTCAGCGACACCACTTTCGGTCCCGACTTCCAAGCCGATAAACGTATCTTCCAGCCGTTCAACGTCGTCACGCCTAACAACAACATTCAGTGGAACTACGGCGGCGCGAACAATGTCACGCCCGGCGTCTACGGGACGTATGAGCATTCCGGCATGGCCCTGCCTTCGGCGACGTCCTCCACGGGCCCGAAGCCCGACAGCTTCTACAACCTTGACCCAAACACGCACTTGGCCGCGCCCTCGGCCTCCACGGTGACCACCAACACCACCACGCGCACCTGGCCGACCTCCATGAACGTCGCCCCGAGCGTGATTCGCTTCGCGATGGTCTACTCCACCGTCTGGAACCGCGACATGCTCGGCATCGTCGTGGATCCGTACATCACGCTGCACAATCCCTACGACTGCGCCATCGAGTTCGAAGGCATCGCGATGGTCAGCAACGACCAGTCGATGACCTACTACTTCGAGTTCGAAGCCGGCGGCAACTCCCCGGGCGACTTCTCGTCGTCGCCGCGCTACGTCATCGGCGACATCTGCCTCTCCCAGTCCACCACGGACGGACGCGAGCTCTCCTTCCGCGCCGTCGCCGGACCCAGAGGCACGACCCGCACCAAGCCGAGCGTCTTCCGCCTCGAGCCGGGCGAGATCCGTATCGTCTCTCCGTCTCAGGCCACCCGCCGCAACAACCTCGACGGCACCGCCCCCGTCGCCATCCCTGGCGACCTCGTGTTCGAACAGCAGAGCCGCATGTTCTTCCCGATGAACACCTACGTGGGCATGGCTCGCGTACTGCAGTACACGGCCGGCAAGCCGACGGTGCTCTGCGAAGACTTCACCGATCAGCAGATCGATGACGAATGTCCCGGCTGGAACGCGTCGCCGCCGAACCTCCAGGCGCTGATGCAGAAGTGGTGGATGGAAAACGCCCGCTCCACGGCGCGTGCCATCAAGATCAACCTGCCCGGGTGGACCGGCAAGGTTCCCTCGCTCAACGCCGAGCTCACCCGCGTCGGCAAGAAGCCGTTCGTGAAGTTCCGCAACTTCGGTTGGACCAATTGGCAAGGCTATATCGTCAACGACAAAAGCCGTGCCACCAACGCCACCTCCGGCATGGACGGCAACCTCCACTACAACTTCTACCTGCTCAACCAGAAGAGCGCCAAGCAGCTGCGTCCGCTCAACTGGGAACGCCGCTGGTCCGGCGGCCGTGACACCGAGCGGGTCAGCAACGCTTACAGGGGCGGGGAGGATACCCCTCATCTCTGGTGGACCGTCGACCAGCCCCTGCTGCTCAACCTCCAGGCGCTTTCGGCTGGCTGGCCTTTGTTCGGCAACTCCAACCGCGGCTTCGTGACCGACCCGGATGACCGCTGGGCCAACCCCGCCGATACCTGGGACTTCAAGGTCAGGGCGACAGGCAACTGGGGGCCGCGCCGCGACCCCGAGCAGGATCGCCCCTTGATCTACTACGACGACCTGGCCAATTCCGTGAACGAAAGCCAGTTCGGGAAGCTGCCTGTGCAAGGCCCTTCCGCCGAAAGCCTCGCCGACTGGGAATCGACCGGCTCCAACATCGCCAAGCAACCCGTGCTGCTCTTCGACATGCTCGTCCGCGGCGCCAAGGAGTCCGCCGCCTCCCAGGACAGGTGGTACCCGTCGACCTTCAACGTCTGGCCCAACCGTCAAAGCGGCGCGACGGACCGCCTGCAGACCCCGTCCGAACTGCGCGCCGCGCCGATGAATCCTTACTTCACCAGCACGCGCTCCCAACAAGCCTATCTCTTCGGCTACGACGGCAAGGCGCACGGGCCGGTCGGCTGGATCGCCCGCCAGATTCCCCTGACCAGCAGCGTCCTCCCGATCGACCTCAACGGCGACAACGCTTTCTGGGGTACCAGCGTGGAAGCGGCCAGCGGCGGGCAGAATAACGTCGTCCTTTACCCGATCCCCCGTCGACCGATGCTCTCGCTTTCCCAGCTCGGCACCGTCGCCTTCGCGCAGACCAATACCGACCCCGACTTGACCGTCGGTTCGTCGTTCGCCCACCCCGGCATCATCGACCTCACCAAGATCGTCGACTGGCCCGGACCCAAGGTGCTGAGCACGGCGGAAAAGAACGCGCTCTCCGCGACCGGCCAGGCCCAATACTGGATCCCCGAACACGGCTTCGCCGGCAAGTCGATGGGCGAAGGCGTCATCCGCAACCGCTCCAACGTCCGCACCGACCACGCCTTCGCGGCCAACCTCACGCTCTGGGATTCGTACTTCTTCAGCGGCCTGCACCTGAACGCGCCCTCGTACCACAGCACCGCCGCCAGTTGGCCGACCGGGCCGAACCTGCCGGTCGACGCCAGCGTGAAGACCGCCCAGGAGGATTACCTCAAGGCCCAAGGCGTGGCCGACCCTACCTCGTTCGCCTCGCTGAAGTCCGCGCTGGATGCCGGCAACCTGCCGCTCGCCAACAAGCGCGTGGCCTACACGCCGGACTATAAGCCTGCGAGCACGACCTATCCTAAGGCCGACGAGTTCCCTCACCCCGCCTTCATCGCGACGAAGTCGTTGTACAACGGCGGCTTCAACGTGAACTCGACGTCCAAGCCCGCCTGGAAGGCCGTGCTGGCCGGCATGAAAGGCCAAGTCCTGCCTAACGCCAACGGCAGCTCCACCAGCACCGCACTGACCAAGTTCGCGCGGGCCTTCGACTCCGCCCCGGCGACCGGCGCCACCAAGCCTTGGTCGAGCCACCGCGAGCTCAACGACAACGAGATCGACGCGCTCGCCGCGGCCGTGGTGAGCGAGGTCCGCCGCCGTGGTCCGTTCATGTCGCTCGCGGACTTCGTCAATCGTCGCCTGATCAACGACGACGCGTTCGGCCTCAAGGGCGCCCTGCAGGCGGCCATCGATGCGACCGACGCCGGCTCTTTCCCCATCAACAAGACCGCCATCAACAACGGTGGCAATACGTTCGGGGCGCCGGTCGGGGCGAACCTGATGAACTTCAATTCGATCACCAACCGAAGAATCCCGAACTATCCGTCGGCGAATCCCTTCCTCGAGGTACCGAACGTGGACCGCTTCCCCTCGCTCCGCGCGATGAGCACCACGAACGATAAGACCAAGGTGACCGCCGCCCTGGGTGCCCCGGGCATCGTCACCCAGATGGATGTGCTCAACTCCATCGGGCCCAACCTGACCGCGCGCTCCGACACCTTCGTGATCCGCGCCTACGGCGAGGCCCTCGACAACTCCGGCAACTCGATCGGCAAGGCCTGGATCGAGGTCGTCGTCCAACGCTCGGCCGAATACATCGGACCCGCGGGCGTGAACCCCAACCGGCGCAAGCTGGCCTACCGCGGCGTCGACAACAACATGAACGACGGCACGGACAAGGACCCGAAGGTCGTCAACGACTCCAAGACCATCCTCGAGACCTTCGAACGGCGCACCACGACCCCGACCACCGACGATGCTAACCTGAACCGCGTCTTCGGACGTCGCTTCAAGACCGTCAACCTGCGCTGGCTCGCCGCCAACGAAATCTGACCCCATGCCCCGCTTTTTAGCCCTCGCCGCCCTCCTCGGCGGCCTTCTGTGCGCGTCCGCCCATGCGGCCAACGAGCCTAAGTCCATCGATCCGCCCACCGGCCCTAAGACCGCGTCGAAAGCCTCGCCGAAGGCCGGCGCCGGCAAGAAGAAGGACAAGGAGATCGAACAGCACCTCTGCAAGCTGCGCTTGATGTGGTGGCTCGCTCCCAAGGAAGGCCTCGAGCTCGGCATCCAGCAGGAGAATGACCAAGGCCAAGCCGACATCGTCCCGATCGGCATCTCCCAGATGCAGATCAACGGATCGATCGACTACCACGGCCAGGTCACCGTGCCGGTCATGCGCAAAGGAGCGACGGGCGAAGTCGACAAGAAGGGCAAGCCGATCGTCAGCTGGCTACCTTACGTGACACTACCGCTGAAGCCCGACGACACCGATATCTGCGTGATCCTCTTCGACAACGGCAAGGGTGGCGCGAACTTCCGGATCTTCGACTTCAAGCCGGCCGCCTTCCCCTATGGTTCGCTGAAGATCGTCAACCTGAGCGGCGCCAAGGTCGCCTGCTCGCTCGATGGCAAGGTCATCCAGGCCGACCCCGGCAAGGCCGTGCTTTCGTCCAACAGCTTCGCGACGCGTGCCGCGCCGCAGATCACCATGGCGGTCCAGGAGACGGGGGGCGAAGACCGGATTCTCTTCATGTCGCGCATGATCATGAGCGACAACTCACGCTCGCTCTTCTTCGTGATCGAACGGCCCAGCGATAACATCGAGGACCGTTATGAAGTCACGAGCATCGTGGACATGAATCCCAACCCCGCAGGCCTCCTGCGGCCCGCCAGCAACGCTCCGGCCAGCGATGAGAATCCTCCGGCCAAGGCGCCCAAGGAAACCAAGGCAGCGCCCAAGAAGGCCGCTTGAGCGACCACCCGCCGACCCTCCCATGAGATCCCTCCTCCTCTTGGTGATGTCATGGATGGTCAGCGGTGCCTTTGCGGACACCGCCTTCACTCCGGCCGTGAACTTCCGCCTGACCACCTCATGGGCTGACCTGCCTGCCGGAGAGGTCTCGGTCGTGACCCGACCGCAAGGAAACACCCTCCAGGTCAATGCGCTCCAATCAGCCATCGACTATCCCTGCTTGGTGCGACACGGAGAATCACTGGAAGTCCTGCTGTCCCCGCCCGCGCCCCGCTCGAGCTTCTCCGCCTTCAAGCTGCCGATTCCGGCGAAGGGCGAAGACTTCGCCCTGATCCTCGGAAACTCACCGGCACGACTCACGGTCGGATGGCTGGTACCCTCAGGATTGGAGGAACTACCCCCTGGCGCCACGTTCGTGATCAACCGTTCCTCCCGCAAGATTCGCGTCAGCCTAGAGGGGCAGATCCTCGAGCTCGAAGCAGGCGCATCACGCCGGCACCCGATGGTCGCGGCACGACGCATCGTCGCCCAACTCAAGATCGAGGCCCTCGAAGGGCCTCAATGGACCATGGCACGCAGCAATCGCATGGTCGTCAGCCCCGGACAGCGCATGGTCATGCTCGTCGGACCCGGGCAGCATAATCCCGAGCCCTATCACATCGCTACGGTGATCGACGCGAATTCCGGCTCTTACCAGAAGACCTTGCCGCTCACAGCAACGCCGCCGCCGCCTGATCAGCCAGCCAAGTGACGCGGCCGGCATGGGCGCGTAGGACTTGTCCGGGGTGCAGCGACGGAGCGGAATCACCGTGCGCGATGGCGCGGAGCGCCGACGCTTTGGCGGCGCCACCGACGAGCACGACGATGGACGCGCACTGAGCGAGGCCGGCCTCCGTGATCGTCAGGCGCCAACCGCGACCCGGCCATTCCGTGGCGGTGAAACGGGGCCCGGTCTTCTGGCCGATGAGAGGACACTGCGGCCAGAGAGAGGCGACATGGCTGTCGTCGCCGAGACCGAGGATACAGAGGTCGAAGGCCTTGGTCGGTGAGCGCTGCTTCCAGGCGGCCTCATAGGCAGACGCGGCTTCGTTCGGAGCAAGCTCGACCGGCCAGGGAAAACGGCGGGCGGCCGGCACGCCGAGCGCATCGAGCATGCCGCGGATGGCATGGCCGAAATTGGAATCATCGGAGGCGAGCGGGACGCAGCGCTCGTCGCTCACATGCCAATCGACGCGCTCGATCGAAGCGGCGCTGAGCGCCTTCGTCTGCACCGCCCAGGCGTAGAAGGCCTTGGGCGTGGAACCGCCGCTCAAGCCCACCGAGGCAGGCCCGCGGGCCGCCAGCGCATTGATACGGGACGCCAGGTCGGCGAAGGATTCTTCGCGGGTCAGGACGCGGACCGTACCGGCGGATGTGACGAGATCGGACATGAAGGGAGGATAGAGAAGCGGAGTATGGAGTATCGAGTATAGAGTATGGGACGAAACAGGCGGTTAGCGGTTGGCGGTTGGCGCTCAAATGGAAACCAGAGACCGGATCCGGATTGAGGTAGGGGCGCGACGGCGTCGCGTCCGTGGGCGGACGGAGGTTGGTCTGTCTAAAGAGTCTGCCCGGTTATTCGCACGTGCGGCTGCGAACGGCGGCCATGGCAATGGCCGCCCTACCCCAACAAGAAGGGCGTCCTTGCGGACGCCCTTTTCAACCCACCGACACTCGAGCCCCGCCCTTACTGGCAGGCTTCGCAGGTGCCGCCGTTACGCATGGCTTCGATCGAGCACGCGTTCTTTTCTTCGGCGGTGTATTCCTTCTTCTCGGCCTTCGGGGCCTTCTCGACCGTAGCCTTCTCGATGTTGGAGGCGCCGAGGGTGCGGAGGTAGTAGGTGGTCTTGAGGCCGGTGCGCCAGGCGTACTGGTACATGTGCGAGAGCATCTTCAGGTCCGGGGTCGGGAGGAAGAGGTTCAGCGACTGGGCCTGGTCGATCCACTTCTGGCGACGGGCGGCGGCATCGATGAGCCACTTGTTCTCGATGGTGAAGGCGGTCAGGTACTTGTCCTTGATGACCTGCGGGATCTCCGGGATGTCCTTCAGCTCGCCGTCGAAGTACTTGACCTGCTGCATCATCTCCTGACTCCAGAGGCCGAGCTTCTTGAGGTCGCGCACCAGGTAGCCGTTGAGTTCGGTGAACTCGCCGGAGAGGTTGCTCTTCACGAAGAGGTTCTTGTAGGTCGGCTCGATGCAAGGCGAGCTGCCGACGAT
>CAIXQT010000326.1 GCA_903921665.1 uncultured Opitutia bacterium | reverse complement strand
CCGCTCCCTCGAGATCGGCGCTTGGGGCTTCGGCTGCGGCGGCAAGTTCGGCGACGCCGCCTTCACCGACCTCACCGAAATTCGCGCGCGCCTCGCCCGACCGAATCCGGAACGTCCGTTCTTCGTCCGCTACGCGATGCTTGCGGGCCTGACCGAGAAGGAGATCTTCGACCTCTCCAAGATTGACCCGTGGTTCCTGCGCCAGCTGCGCGGTATCGTCGACATCGAGCTCGCCCTCAAGGCCGCTGGTAAGACCATTGGCACCGACCTGCTCCGCCAGGCCAAGGAAGCCGGCTTCGCTGACCGCCAGATCGCCCACGCGACCGGCATCGCGCCTGCCACTGTCTATTCGACGCGCAACGCCGCCGGCATCAAGACGGTCTTCCGCCTCGTCGACACCTGCGCCGCGGAGTTCGAATCTTTCACGCCTTACTTCTACTCCACCTACGGTGATGAGTCCGAGGTCCGCCCGTCCCCGAAGAAGAAGGTGATGATCCTCGGCGGCGGCCCGAACCGCATCGGCCAGGGCATCGAGTTCGACTACTGCTGCGTGCACGCTTCCTATGCGCTCCGCGCCGCCGGCTACGAGACGGTGATGGTGAACTCTAATCCCGAGACGGTCTCGACCGACTACGATACTTCCGACCGCCTCTACTTCGAGCCGCTCACCCTTGAGGACATCCTGGAGATCTACCGCACCGAGCAGTGCATCGGCGCCATCGTTCAGTTCGGCGGCCAAACCCCGCTCAACCTCGCGGCGGACCTCGAAGCCGCCGGTGTCACGGTCGTCGGCACCTCGCCCGCCAGCATCGCGCTCGCCGAGGACCGTCAGCAGTTCAAGGACATCCTCATCGAGCTCGGCATCCGCCAGCCGGTCAACAAGACCGCCCTCTCGGCCGAAGAAGCCTACCAGGCTGCCGAAGAGATCGGCTTCCCGGTCCTGCTCCGTCCGTCCTTCGTCCTCGGCGGACGCGGCATGTTCATCGTCTACGGCATGGATGAGCTGAAGTCCGTCGTGCGCGAGGCCTTCGATGTCGCACCCGGCAAGCCGGTGCTGCTCGACAAGTTCCTCGAAGACGCCATCGAGCTCGACGTCGATGCCATCTCGGATGGCGAGACCACCGTCATCGGCGGCATGCTCGAGCATATTGAACATGCGGGCGTGCACTCCGGCGATGCCGGTATGGTGCTTCCTCCGCACTCTCTCTCGCCGGCCCTGGTCGACGAAGTTCGCCGCATTACCCATTCCCTCGCCAAGCGCCTCAAGGTGATCGGCCTGATGAACATCCAGTTCGCGATCAAGGACGGCATCGTGTTTATGCTCGAGGTTAACCCGCGCGCCTCGCGCACGATTCCGTTCGTGTCGAAGGCCATTGGTGTGCCGCTCGCGAAGTTCGCTTCGCTCTGTATGCTCGGCGCCAAGCTCAAGGATCTCGGCTTCACCCGCGAGATCCGTCCGCCTTATTGGTCCGTCAAGGAATCCGTCTTCCCGTTCAGCCGCTTCCCCGGCGCCCCGGTCGCGCTCTCGCCCGAGATGCGTTCCACCGGCGAAGTCATGGGTTGCGACGACGATCTCGGCATGGCCTACGCCAAGGCGCAGATGGCCGCGCAGCCCGCGCTGCCGGTCGCCGGCAACGCCTTCCTTTCCGTCAAGGACCGCGACAAGGACGGCGCCGTCGCCGTCGCCCGCGACCTCGCCACGCTCGGCTTCAACATCTACTCCACCAGCGGCACCGCCGTGGCTCTCGAGGCCGCCGGCGTCAAGGTCACCAAGCTCGGCAAGATCTCCGAAGGCGCCCGACCCAACGCGCTCGACCTCCTGAAGAACGGCCAGCTGCAGATGATCGTGAACACCGCCGCCGGCATGCTCCCCCGCAAGGACGAGAACGCGATGCGTTCCGAAGCCGTCCTGCGCGGCGTCTACATGGCTTCCACGATGAACGCGGCCCGCGCCGCGGTCCTGGGCATCCGCTCGCTGCGCGAACACCCCCTCACGGTCAGTTCCTTGCAGGAGCACGCAAAGGTGCTTCCCCCGAAGGCCTGAATCGGGTAGGAAACCCTTTCCCATGAAATACCCCGTCCTCGCCGCGCTGGCCGTCGCCGTCGCGTCCCTCCATGCCGCCGACGCGCCCAAAGCCGCCGCCGCCCCCACTCCTCCCCCCGCAAAAACCGTGAAACCGCTCACCCCCGATCAGGTCAAACAGGCCTGGACCATGCTTGGCTTCTCCATCGCCAGCCAGTCCCCCATGCCGCAAGTGAACTCGCAGCTCGAGCTCACCGACGAGGAGATCGAACTCTTCCTCGCCGGCGTGCGCCAGGCGATGCGCGGCGAAAAGCCGAAGTTCAACCCCGCCGAACTCGGCGAAGGCGCCGACGCCATGTTCCAGGAACGCGTCAACGCCAAGGCCGGCAAGTGGGGCAAGCAGAACGAGGAATTCCTCGCCAAGATCGACGCCGACAAGTCGGTGACGAAGACCGCCTCGGGCCTCCGCTACAAGATCCTCGCTCCGGGTTCCGCCGTGAAGCCGACCAAGGAATCGACCGTGAAGTGCCGCTACGAAGGCAAGCTCGTCGACGGCAAGGTCTTCGATTCCACCAAGACCCGCAACAATGAGCCGACCGAATTCCCGCTCAGCGGCGTGATCCCGGCTTGGACCGAAGGCGTCCAGCTCATCGGTGTCGGCGGCAAGATCGTCCTCTACTGCCCGTCCGCCATCGCCTACGGCGACCAGGGCCAGGGCCCGATCCCCGGCAAGTCGGTCCTCGAGTTCGAGGTCGAGCTGGTCGAGATTTCGAAGGCTAAGTAAGGGCTGATTCCAGTCTCTTTGACGCGGCGCATCGAAAGGTGCGCCGCTTTGTTTTGCAGTGGGAACAATCTCCCTGTTATGAGGTACTTACCCCTGAACATGCGTCTTGTCCTCACCTTGGCATTCCTGGCTGCGGCCTCCCTCCTGGGAGCCGAGACCGGCGTGCCTGCGTCGACGGCCGCCGCTCCCGCCGGTCCGCTTACGTTGGAGAAGGCGATCGACCGGACCCTGCTCCATAATCTCGGCCTGACCGTGACCCGCCTCGACGCGCTCCGCGCCTTGGACGCGGTCGATGTCTCCGAAGCGGTCTTCGACCCGAATCTGTCGTGGACTAACCGACTCAGCGGCTCCCGGGCCTACGCTGATATCACGGGCGGGATCGCCGCCGGCCGCTTCCATGATTCGGACGTCGCGCTGAGCCAGAAGTTCAGCTGGGGCGGCACGCTCTCGGTCGGCGCCGGGCTCACGCGCTCCTGGGAGGACAGCGGCGCCCTGACCACGGCCTCCGCTTACGACCTCGGGAGCAACATCGCTTATACTCAGCCGCTGCTCGCCGGTGGCTGGCGCGCGGTCAACCTGACCTCCCTGATCTCCGCTCGCCAGAGCGCTTACCGCAATCGGCTGGCCCTGCGCGCCGCTTCGCTCGACCTCATCCGCGACGCCGAGATCGCCTACTGGTCTCTGGCCGGTACGCGCAAGCTCGTCGCCCTGCGCGAGACAAGCCTCCGCTCGGCGGAGACCTTCCTCGCCCAGATCCGCGCCAAGCGTTCGCTCGGCGATGCGACCGTGCTCGAGGAGCTGCAGGCCGCCGCGGACGTCGCGAGCCAGCAGGTCGCCGTCCTGAATTCCCGCCAGTCGCTCGACAACGCGGAGATGAGTCTCCGTCGCCTGCTCGGCCAAGGCGATGCCGCCGCCGTCGAGGCGGACCTGCTCGTCGTGGAGATGCCGACGTCCGCGGTCTCGGCACCGCCCGCTTTCGCTCCGTGGATCCGGACGGTCGCGGATTTCGATTTCGGCGCCGCCATCCAGCTTTCCAATATCGCCCAGTCCGAGGCGGTCGTCGCGCAGGCCGAACAGAACGACCACCCCAGCCTCGACCTCTCCGTGGGCGGCTCTCGTTTCGGCGCTGCCGGTGCCGTTGGCGCCGGCGTGTCAGGCGGGTACGACGGCTATCGCCAGAATTCGGGCTGGAGCAACTACGCCGAGCTCCGCCTGAGCTTCCCTCTCGGTTTCCGTGAGTCGACGGCGACCTTGCGGTCAGCTTACCGCGCCCGCCGTCAGGCCGAACTCCGCCTCGCCGACGTCCGCCAGAATCTCGTCTTCTCCGCCCGGGCCTCCTGGCGCGAGCTCGAGGCCGCCCGTTCTCGCGTCGAGGCCGCGACCTCTTCGCTGGAACTGCAGCGCCAATCTTACGAAGGCGAGCGCGCCCGCTTCGATGCCGGACAGTCCGATGTCCTGCGCGTGCTGCAGGCGCAGGCCGCGCTCGACTCCGCCCAGCTCAACTGGGTGCAGTCGCATCTCGACGCCCGCGCCGCCTCGGCGAAGGTCGCCCGGCTCGATGGGTCTCTCCTGCCGCGCCACGGTTTCACGATGGACGCCGTCGAGCAGAAGGTCGGCGCCGGCCTCGGCTCCGAAGACCCGCTTCCCCCCCTGACCTCCACTCCATGAAGTTTCTCAAGCCCCTCCTTATCCTGGCCGTCGTCGGCGGGCTCACGTTCGCCTTCTGGCCGAAGAAGAAAGGCTCCCGCCCGGTCGCCGGCGCCTCCTCCGTCAACGAAGCCAAGGCGGAGAAGCGCGATATCCGCGAGACCATCGAGGCCGCGGGCTTCGTCCGTGCCGTGATCTACAGCAACATCCGCGCGGAAGTCAGCGGCAAGCTCCAGAAACTTTACGTGCAGACCGGTGATATCGTGAAGAAGGACCAGGTCCTCGCCGAGCTCGACCCGGTGCTCGCCAAGGCCGACGAGGATGAGGCTGGCCGGACCTTGCAGTTGCAGAAGTTCACCTTGGAGAAGGTCACCCGCGACCTGCGCCGCTCCGAGGCGCTCCGCGCCAAGGGCTTCGTCTCCGAGCGCGAGATGCTCGACGCCAAGACGGCGTTCGAAGTCGCGAAGCTGCAGAGCGAGATCGCCCAATCCCGTCTCGACAAGGCCTCCGAGAACGTCCGCAAGACAGTCATCCGCGCCCCGCACGACGGCCAGGTGTCCGATTGCACCATCCTCGAAGGCCAGATCGTCATCGGCGCCCAGTCGATCAACAGCGGCACGCTCATCATGACGGTCTCGGACACGTCGATCCTGCGCGTCGACGTCAACCTCAACGAGTTCGCCGCCACGCGCGTCGAAATCGGCAAGGAAGCGATGGTGACCTTCGACTCCATCCCTAGCCTGCGTAAGCCCGGCAAGATCACCTTCATGACCCCGTTCGGCACGGCTGACCTCAAGGTGCCGGACCTGCGCGTCTTCCCGACCCAGGTCTCGTTCGCCGCCGGCGACGGCGTCCGCCCGGGCATCAGCGCCAATGTCACCGTGACCGTCGACAGCGTCAAAGGTTGCTCCGCCGTACCGGTGTCGGCCGTCTTCATCGATGGCGCGGATCGGCTGGTCTACGTCCGCAACGCCGAAGGCGAATGGGATGCCCGCAAGGTCAGCCTGGGCCTGAGCGACGGCGGCTGGTCGCAGATCAAGCAAGGCGTCGCCCCCGGCGATGTCGTCAGCCTCGTCCGTCCCGCGATCGCCCGCTGAGATGCCCGCGCTCATCGCCATCCGCGGTCTGCGCAAGACCTACGTCATGGGTGACGAGACGGTCCATGCGCTCGCGGGCGTCGACCTGGATTTCCAGAAGGGCGAGTTCGTCGCCATCCTCGGCCCGTCGGGCT
>CAIXQT010000325.1 GCA_903921665.1 uncultured Opitutia bacterium | reverse complement strand
TCGTCCAACCCGCCTTGTTGATGTCCAAGGCGCCGTAGCGGTTGACCGTGATCGGACCGGAGCCGAGGGCTCCGTGGGCGTTCACCTGGATGGCGCCATCTTCGATGGTCACCGGACCGGCGAAGGTCGGGCTTTCGCCGCGGATCGTGAGCGCGGCATTGCCCCACTTCAGGAGGCCGGTGGTCAGGGAGCTGCCGTTGTTCAGCGAGTCGACGGAGAGACCGTAGGTCGAACCCGAGCCCTTGTTGAAGCCTTCGAAGCTGCTACCGACGGTCTGCCAATAGGTGTCGATGACCGAGGAGCCGCCCGTGAGGGTGAGCTGGCCGGCCATGACCATCGTGCGCCAGTTGGGGGTCTCGACGCGGAGGTGGCCGGGCACGAGGCCGGTGGTGTCCGAAGAGTCGACGCTGATCGCGCCGATACCAATGGTGCGATCGTCGGCGCCAGTGTCGACGTAGACGCGGGCCTGGTCCTTGACGTAGATCGTGCCGAAGGAGTAGTCCGCCGCGAGCATCGAGGTCGGGCGGGCATACAGACCCAACATCGTGGTCGTCTGTCCATTACCGTCCTGGCGGGCGGTATTGCTGAACTGGCCTTGGTCCTGGGTGCCCCAGATCGTGATGTCGCCCGAACCGGCAGCACCGAACTGACGGAGGTTCAAGCGGCCTTGGTTGAGGCTCCAGTTGGCAGTGAGGCCGTTGCCCGCGCCGCGCGCGGCGGTGGTCTGGTCCTTGTACATTTCCAAGGTTCCCGTACCGAACTTGACGATGCTTCCGGCGGTGAGGTCGCCGTAGAAGTTGGACGTCTGGCTCTGATGAATATAGATGTCCGCTTCGCCCGTGCCGGTCGCACCGAACTTGAGGTTAGCGTTGATCGTATTGGACGCCTTGATCAGGAGGCCGCCGCCGGCAATGGTGACGGTATTGTACTGGCCGGTGCCGCTGGTGATGTCTTTTTCGGCGCGCAGCGCATAGACGACCGGGTCATCCTGCAGGACCGCGGTGTTCGTAAGGATGTAGACCTTATCATTAGCAGTGGTCAGACCGGGCGTGAACGCGCCGGTGGTAATCTGCACATATTGAGCCGCCGGCACGGTGGCGAAGCCGTTGGCGCCGTAAGTCAGGAACGACTGGTCGTTGTAGCTGATCATCCACGGAGCGACCATGCCGTTGGTGACGGCCGGGGCACCGGAGCCGATGACGAAGCGGGTGTTGTTCGCCGTGCCGTTCGTCGTGCCCAGCCAGGAAGCCGTCGAGGTATCGATGACCAAGGACGCGGCACCCGAACGGGTGAGCGTGGCGGCCTGGAGGCCGACGCCTCCGTTACCGGCCTGGCGGTAGAGCAGCAACGAGCTGCCGCCGGCGACCGTCAGGTCACCGATGAGTTCCGAAGGAATGGTCAGCGTGGAGGTGCCGCTGTTCGGACCGACCACGCGGAGGATCGCCGCGTTGAGCGTCAGCGCCGTGGTATCACCGAAGCGATTGACCATCGTCGCGGTGGTGAAGGCGCCGTTATCGAGGTCAAGACGGCTGCCCGGATGGAGCGTCACCGCGTAGGCGTTGGCTGTCGCGTCGGTGCTCGACACGAGGGATCCCTGGGTGGCGGGCGTCAGGTTGAAG
>CAIXQT010000324.1 GCA_903921665.1 uncultured Opitutia bacterium | reverse complement strand
CCTCGGGTTCGGTGAAATCGAAGTCGAGGGGGTTGCGGGAGCGCTTGAGCTTACCTTCGGTGGTCATGGGAGGTTTGGAAGTAAGAGGAGCAGGGCCGAGGGCAAGGAGAAATGGGGGGGGGCGCCAAAGGCGCAGGGGTAGGGGTAGGGATAGGGGTAGGGGTAGAAATGAAAGAAATAGCCGCAATTTGCCTCTTTTCTAAAACAACCTAGCCCTAGCCCCAGCCCTGTCCCCGGCCCTAGTTAGGCCCTTTTAACGGCGATCAGGAACTCTTTGTTACCATCCCGGCCTTCGATTGGAGAGGGAATCACGCCGAGGACCTGGGCGCCGGGAAGCGACTGAATGGAGGCGGTCAGGCCATCAACCACGCGGGCATGGATGACTGGGTCCTTGATGATCCCCTGCGCCTTGTCGGCCTCGGCCCGCGTCGCCTCGAACTGCGGCTTGATCAGCGCGATCAGATGCCCGCCCTTCCCCGTCCGCTCCCAGGCGGCCGGCAGCACCAGCCTCAAAGAGATGAACGAGAGATCCATGACCACGATCCCGTAGGTCCGGTGCGGTAGCTCGACGGTGTTGATTTCCCGCGCGTTGAACTTCTCGAGATTCTTGATGCGCGGATCATTGCGGAGCTTCGAGTGGAGCTGAGCCGTGCCGACATCCACACACGTCATGCTCACCACGCCGCGCTGGAGTAGACAATCCGTGAATCCACCGGTCGAGGCGCCGACATCGAGCCCGTGTAAGCCTTCGACGGGGATCTTGAAATGGTCGAGCGCCCCTTCGAGCTTCTCGCCGCCGCGTGAGACGAAGCGCGGAGGCTGATCGACAAACAGCACCGCATCTTCGGGAAAAGATTGTGAGGGCTTATTGACGACAGCGTCCGGACCAGAGCGGACCTTGCCAGCGAGGATGAGGGCTTGGGCGACCGAGCGAGTCGGGGCGAGCGCAAGCTTCAGCAGCAATTCGTCCGCACGCATCCTGCCGGGCTTCGCGGCCATCGGTCAGTCGAGGAAACCCGTAAGGGGCGAGGTCGGTTCGGCCTTATCGGAACCGATACCCAGGCCGGCCTCACGGGCGGCGCGACCGGCTTCGACCGCGAGACGGAAGGCGCGGGCCATTGCGATAGGATCGCCCGAGGAAGCGATCGCGGTGTTCACCAAGACGGCATCCGCGCCCATCTCGAGGGCTTCGGCGGCGTGCGAAGGCGCGCCCAGTCCGGCGTCGACGATGACCGGCACGCGGGCCTGTTCGATGATGATGCGCAGGAAGTCACGGGAGAGCAGGCCGCGGTTCGAACCGATCGGCGCGCCCAGCGGCATGACCGCGGCGGCGCCGACTTCTTCGAGGCGCTTCGCGAGGACTGGGTCGGCGTGAATGTAAGGCAGGACCGTGAAACCCTTCTTCACCAGTTCGCGACAGGCCTCGAGGGTCTCGATCGGATCGGGCATCAGATACTTCGGGTCCGGGTGAATCTCGAGCTTCAGCCAGGAAGTGCCGAGGGCTTCGCGGGCGAGCTCGGCGGCGAAGATCGCCTCCTTGGCCGTGCGCACGCCGGACGTGTTCGGCAGGATGAGATGCTTTTTCGGATCCAGCGCGGACAGAATACCGTCATCCTGGACGCCGAAGCGCACGCGCTTGATCGCCATCGTGACCACCTCGGCGCCACAGGCGTCGAGCACGGCCCGGAGCTGCGCGGCGGAAGCGTACTTGCCCGTGCCCGTGAAGAGGCGCGAAGCGAAGGTACGGTCGGCGATACGGAGCGAGGACATCGTTGCTTGCACAATCCGAACGGAGGCGGGCTTGT
>CAIXQT010000323.1 GCA_903921665.1 uncultured Opitutia bacterium | reverse complement strand
TCCGTGACGCCTTCGACCGTGCCGGTGACGACGGCGCGGGTGTACGTGAATTCACGACGAACCTCGTCGGGCGACACCGTCGTTCCATACCCGGCAAAACAGGGCAGGGAGGAGAGCAGCCACAAGCCGAAGGCGAAACGAAGCATGGGCGAGCATTAGGCTTCCGTGCCTGCCGGGGCAAGGAAAGCCGTCAAAAGCCCTTGTCGCTTGCCCTTCGGAGGCCTTCCCGCTTTATGCAGGACATCACGACCATGTCGGCCTCCAGCCTTATCCCGACCACCGAACCTCGCTTCCGCGTCCCGGACGCCCGCGGCCGTTTCGGTCAGTTCGGCGGCATGTACGTCCCCGAGACGCTGATGACGCCGTTGCTAGACCTGACGAAGGCCTACGACGAAGCCCGTCGTGACCCGGCCTATCAGCAGGCTTTCGCGGACATGCTGCGAGATTACGCCGGACGTCCGACCGGACTGTATCACGCCGAATCGCTGACCAAGCACGTCGGCGGAGCGCGCATCTACCTCAAGCGGGAAGACATGCTCCACACCGGAGCGCATAAGATCAACAATGTCATCGGCCAAGCGCTGCTCGCCATCCGCATGGGCAAGACGCGCATCATCGCCGAGACCGGCGCCGGGCAGCACGGCACCGCGACCGCCGCCGTCTGCGCCCGCTTCGGCCTCAAGTGCGTCATCTATATGGGGGCGACCGACATGCAGCGCCAGGCACTGAATGTCTACCGGATGCGCCTCATGGGCGCCGAGGTTCGCGGCGTAGAAGCGGGCCAGCGTACACTCAAGGAAGCCGTCAACGAGGCCATGCGCGACTGGGTCACCAATGTACGCGAGACCCATTACATCCTAGGCACGGCCTATGGTTCCCACCCCTATCCGATGATGGTTCGCGACTTCCACCGCATCATCTCCATCGAATCGAAGCAGCAGATCCTGCGTGCCGAAGGACGGCTGCCTGACGCCATCGTCGCCTGCGTCGGCGGGGGCTCCAACGCCATCGGCGCCTTCTTCGAATTTCTCGACGAACCCGGCGTCCGCCTTATCGGGGTCGAAGCCGGCGGCCGGGGCATCAGCAAAGGTGAACACGCCGCTCGCTTCGCAGGCGGCCGTCTCGGCGTGCTGCAGGGCTGCATGACGAACATCCTCATGGATGGGGAAGGGCAGATCGAAGGTACGCACTCCGTCTCCGCCGGGCTTGATTACGCCGCCGTCGGACCTGAGCATTCCTACTACCGTGAGAAAGGTCGCCTGGAGTTCGGCTATGCGACCGATGACGAGTGCCTCGAGGCCTTCCAGCTGCTCTCGCGCACCGAGGGCATCATCCCGGCGCTCGAATCCAGCCACGCCATCGCGCACGGCGTGAAGCTCGCCGCCTCGTTGCCCAAGGAGCAGGTGGTGATCATCAATCTTTCCGGCCGCGGTGATAAGGATGTGTGGAGCGCCGCCCGGGCGATGGGCACCGAGATCAAACTTTAAAATGGCCGCCTCTTCGATGACGGGCTTCGGGCGGGCGGACATCGATCTCCCCGGTGCGCGCCTTTCGGTCGAGATCGCCACGGTCAACCAGAAGAATCTCCAGGTCTCGGTCTTCGGTCCGGAGGCCTGGCCGGCCCTTGAATCCGCAGCTTCAGCTTGGATCCGCACCCGCCTGCAGCGTGGTAAAGTCACTGCCCGCGTCACGCAGGCTGCGGCCTCGGCGACCCATCGCCAATGGGACCACGAAGCGGTCGCCGCCAACCTTGACGAACTTTCCAAGCTTGCCGCCCGTTGCGGCGTCAAGCTGACGGCGGACGGTGAGCTTTTGCTGCGCCTCGCCGAGAACAGCCGACGCCCGTCGGTCGTGCTGCCCGACTTCGTCGACGCGGAAGCAGCCGTACGATCCGCCTTCGAGGAAGCGCTGCGGAATCTCGTCGTGATGCGCCTGGCCGAAGGGGCCGCCTTGGCAAAGGACCTCAATCAGCGTCTCGCCAAGATGGCCGAGATGGTCGCAGGCATGGGGCAAGCCGAGAAGGCCGCGCCGGTCCGTCATCGTGACGCCATGCTGAAGCGGCTGAAAGACGCTGGCTTGACCCTCGACGTGACCGATGAGCGCGTCCTCAGGGAACTCGCGCTCTTTGCCGATCGCTCTGACATCACCGAAGAAGTCGTCCGCCTTAAAAGCCACGTTGCTCAGTTTTCGACCGAGCTGGGTCAGCCCAACAGCGGAAGAAAGCTCGATTTCCTCATCCAGGAACTCCTGCGCGAAGTTAACACCATCGGCAGCAAGGCCTCGGAAATCGCCACGACCAAGCTGGTTTTGGAGGCAAAAACCGAAATCGAACGTATCCGGGAACAGGTCCAGAACCTGGAGTAAGGTTTTTCGGGTGTGGTATTGCCACGGCCGCTTTCCCATGCCTTTGTCTATCAACACTTACGCAACGTCATGTCCAACAACCTCACCAAGCGCGACATCGTCCTCAAGATTTTCACGGACAAGGGCTACCCCCAGAAGCATATCCGCGACTCGGTCCAGATGACCCTCGATGCCATCAGCGAAGCGCTGCTCGCCGGTCGTGATGTCGAGCTCCGCAACTTCGGCGTCTTCCAGGTTCAGGTTCGTAAGAGCCGCATCGGCCGTAACCCGAATCGCCCGGAAACGGACGTCGTCATCCCGAAGCGTGCGGTGATCAAGTTCAAGGCCGGCAAGGAACTGAAGGCCAAGCTGAAGTCTTTCGACGTCGAGAAGCCCGCTCAGTAATTCCGCTTCGCGATGTCCGACATTCGAACGCTCCCCGGTTTCCGGGAGTTCTACCCTGAAGACCGCGCCGTCCTCGGCCATGTCATGGACGTCTGGCGCCGCGCCTGCCGTCGTTATGGCTTCCGCGAATGGGAATCACCCGTCCTCGAACCGCTCGAACTCTTCACGGAGAAGTCGGGCGAGGAAATCGTCCGCCAGCTCTTCAATTTCGAGGATAAGGGCGGCCGCAAAGTCAGCCTCCGCCCGGAGATGACACCATCGTTGGCCCGGATGGTCGGGGCTAAGGCCAACGGCATGCCCAAGCCGATCCGCTGGTTCGCGATCGGTGAGAACTACCGTTACGAGAAGCCCCAGAAGGGCCGTCTCCGTGCTTTCTATCAGCTCAACGCCGACCTGCTCGGCGAAGCTGGCCCGGCCGCTGACGCCGAGATCATCGCGCTGTGCGCCGACTGCCTGCTCGGCTTCGGCCTGACCCAGCAGGATTTCCGCATCCGCGTCTCCGACCGCACGCTCTGGTTCCGTTATCTCGCCAGCCTCGGCGTCCCCGAAGCCCAGGCGGTCGCCGTCCTCGGCGTGGTCGATAAGCTTGAGCGCGGATCGCCCAAGGATCTGCTCGACGCCATGACCGCGGCGCTCGCCGGAACTTCCGTCGATCCCGTCAAGGCGTTGGAGTCCGCGCGCACTTTCGCGAACACGAAGTCGCTCGCCGATATCGAGAAGCTCGCCACCGGCGACGCCTCGATGACCGAACGCCTCGCCGAGTGGAAGCATCTCCTCGGCACGCTCACCACCATGGGCTTCGGCGAATGCGTCGCCATCGATCTCACGATTGTCCGCGGTCTCGCCTATTATACCGGTTTCGTCTTCGAAGCTTTCGAGACCGGTGGCGAAGCCCGCGCCCTCGCCGGCGGCGGTCGCTATGACGCCCTGGTCAAGAAACTGGGCGGACCTGACCTGCCGGCGGTAGGCTTCGGCATGGGGGACGTAACGCTGCGCGACCTGCTGGAACTCAAGAAGCTGATCCCGGCATACGCTGACGGACCTGACTTCTACGTCATGATCCTGGGCGACGACGCCAGGAACGCCGCGCTCGAAGATATCGCGAACCTTCGTCGCGCCGGATTCCGCGTGGAATACAATCTCAAGGACGGCAAGTTCCCCAAGCTCATCCAATCGGCCGAAGTCGCCGGTTCGAAATATGCGCTGGTCTACGGCGGAAGCGAAGTCGCGAAGGGCGTCGCCAAGGTGCGCAGCCT
>CAIXQT010000322.1 GCA_903921665.1 uncultured Opitutia bacterium | reverse complement strand
GGGGGTCATGCAGGCCTTCATCCGCGAGATGCGCGCCCGATATCCGTCGGCGTATTACGAAGCGCGTGGCCCGCACGGCGCCGATTTCGGAGCCAGCGTGAGCGGCCGTAAGCTATTCGGCCTGCCGCTCGAAGCGGAATTTCTCCGCTGCAAACAGGTGGTCGACCTTTGTCTGGATGGACAGTCGGCGGTCATTCGTAGCGTGGATGGCGACGATTGAACTATGCCAGACTATGACAAGTGGGCCACTAGACTGGCCGCATAGGAATGGTAAACTGATTCCACTATGAGCTCCGATCGACGCGAATTCCTCAAATCCCTCACGCTGGGCGGCATCGCCCTGTTCACCGCCGACTGGTTCAAGCTGGTCGATGAGACCAAGGCCGCCTCGGGCGGCAAACTGCTCCCGGCCCTGCCCGGCGAGAAGGTGAGCGACAAAGGCGACCAGCTCCGCGCCTTCTGGAATGACTCGGAGGGGTACTTCGAACTCTGCGTCAATGGTACTATCTATGACGAGGTGCCCGACTTCGAGGACGAGGATGCCGAGGAGTTCGACGACTCGGAGTTCGAGCAGGATGAAGAAGAGTCCGATGAGGAATTCGAGGAACGCGTCCAGGAGGCCCGCGACGAATGGGAGAGCGAGCAAAGCTCCGACCGCGAAAGCCGCCGCGAGGAGCACGAGTTCGATTGGTATCGTCGTAGCTGCCCGGGCGCCCAGGCGGTACCCTATCTGCAGGGCCTTTTCGGCGAGCTTGAAGCCAACAGCGAAGCGGTGGACGCTAGCGACTATTCCGACGTCGGCTCGATCGACTTCTATGACGGAGCCTGCCCGGGCAACGATACGTACGTCGCCGCCACGGCGCCTGACTATGCGACCCTCGCCGCGCTCCAGCGCGTCCTCGTCGCCCTCGATTGGAACTGCCGCGTGGTGATCGTGGAGCCGAATCCGGCAGATACAGCGAAGGCGTAGCCTTCGCGGGGAACTGCTGGCATGGTGAACTGCTGCGAAGCAGAGATAACCTGATGGGTCGAGGTAGGGCGGTGATTGCCGCCGTTCGAGACCGCAGGAGGGTAGTCGTCGGGCCTTAGCTAGTCCCGATGAAGTCGGTTATCCGTCCGCGAACGGACGTGATGGTAATCACGTCCCTACCTCGTTGCCATCAGGGTGGCGGGGTGTTCTGATGCTCTCGCCCCTATGAAGAAGCTCTTGTTGCTCCTGCTTTGTCCGTTGTTTCTCGCCGCCGCTGAGCCGGCGAAGCCGGTCCGGAAGATCAACCCGGGCGAGGTGATCGTGCCGACGGAGGCGATGCGCCGCATCTGGGGCGAGCTGGTGAGCGTCGACCTGAAGCAACGTACGGGGATCTTCCGCAAGGAGGCAACCGATGAGCTGATGACATTCAAGGTCCTGCCTTACGCGGAGCTGCTTCACCATGCGACCTTCGGCGACCTGCAGGACTTCCGCGTCGGCGAGCGAGCGATCTTCCGGGTCCACGAAGATGCGCAAGGCACTTGGACCTGGCTGACCTATATCCAGGACGAGATGAACATGATGAACGGCCACAAGGAGTTCTTTTACGTCGACGCCATCGATGCAGCGTCGGGTAAGATCACCTGCAACCAGGCGAATTTTGACCGGAGCTTCGTGCGCGAGAAAGGCATCGTCCTCGAGACGGAGTCCGTGACCCGCTATTGGAAGGCCGGGCAGCCGGCGAAGTTCGGCGACATCAAGGTCGGAGACAAGCTGCGGACCAAGACCCATGGCCTCGGCAAAGGCAAGGTGCGCATGTGCTGGGAAGTGTTCCTCGATGAGGCTAGCCTCGTGAAGTTCCAAGCCGAGCAGCGCGCCGTCCATGCGCAGCGCATGATCGCGGAAGGCGCGCCTGGCTACGTCGACGTGGTGGCCGCAAAGCAGATCGAGCTGACCCTCTTCCAGGAAGCCGGTGAAGTCGGCCGGACGCTTAAGCCCGGCGCAGCCGTACGCCTCGTCGGCGCTGGCGCCGATCGCCAAGCTGCCGGCCCGGAGACCCTCGCGACGATCAAGACCGCCAAGTTCCAGGGCAACCTCTGCAAGGTATCGCTCGAGCTCGTCTCCGTATCGACCCCTCTGCAGCCCCGCCAAGTCGTCCGCCTCTGGGTGAAGTAGGACATTTATCCCGGTTTCCGGTCTCCCTTTGTGACGGATTACTCCGCCCGCCGACCTCATTTGACATACCTCAGGAATCAGGATGATGCAGGGCATGATCTCCCGTCTTCTGCCCCTCCTGTTCGCCGCCGCCGTCTTCGCCGAAGCGCCTCGTCCGCGCGCGGGCTTCGAAGGCGTAGGTGTCCGCCTGACCTCCGCGCTGGCTTCCGGCGACGGCAAGGCCGAGGACCGCGCGACGGGTTTCGAAGTGACGGGCAACTTCCCGCTGCTGAAGTCCGGCTCCTGGCAGTATGACTGGGGCTTCCGCTACGCGCAGACCCGCCATGAATGGACGGCGGCGCCGGTCGACTTCGATCTGGTCCGCGGCGTCTCGCTCAACCTCAGCGGCTACGCCTCCACCGAGGCCGGTCGTTCCCGTTATGCGGTGCTTCAGGTCAACAGCGACGCCGCGAGCGGCGTGTCCGTCGGCGACGCGCTCACCGTGCAGGCGCTCTACGGCGCCGACTGGCGTCAGTCCGAGACCTTCACTTTGGGTTACCTTTTCCTCGCCGAGACCCGTGCGGTCCGTTCGCCCATGGTCTTGGTCGTCCCGACTTTCCGCTGGCAGTTTGCCCCGGATTGGTCGCTCGGCACCGGCCGTAAGTCCCTTGTGCTCGAGCGCAAACTCGACGAAGCCTGGCGCGCCTCGCTCACCCTCGCCTTCCAGCAGGAAGAAGCGCGCCTTGCGGATCTCGCGGGCCAGCGTCAGGATTATGAGAGCGAACGCGTCGCGGCCCTCTTCGGCCTGCGTCGCACCGCCGATGGCCGCATCGACGAAATCTCCCTCGGTTGGGCCTTCCGTGCGCAGGCCCGTCGCGAAGTCGGCGGCGTCGAAAGCGAATACGACCTCGCGCCCGGCGCCCTGATCAGCGTCGGCTCGCGCTGGAGGTTCTGAGCGCGGCCAAAGGCCGCGAGGGGGCACTTGGCGCAAAGCGCCAAGAGGGGACACGCTGGCATGGTGACACGTGGGCAAGGGGTGTGTGCGAGTATCGAGTATAGAGTATTGAGTATGGGGTGGTGCATCATTTCGGGTGGCGGGTGGCGGCGCCGGGTGGTAGGTGGCGGGACATGAAGTGCAAAAGTGCAAATCGGAGCGAAGCTCCTGTGCAAATGTGCAAAGGTGGAGGCAGAGCTAGGGCTCGGGCCGGGGCTAGTTAGTCGATGGAGAGGCGTCGCTTCGGGTGGCGGGTGTGTAGGTAGGGCGGTGATTGCCATCACCGCCGTTCGAGGCCGTAGGTGGTGAGCCGACGG
>CAIXQT010000321.1 GCA_903921665.1 uncultured Opitutia bacterium | reverse complement strand
GGAGGTTCAAACATACGGAAGCCCGTGCCTTGGACTACCAAAAAATACCCCTAGAGGTTACTTTTTCGGCGCCTGCAGGGACTGATCGATAATCTTGGCCAAATCGACCTTTTCGGCCTCTTTTTGCAACTGTTCGTCGGCTAGGACCGCCCGGACCTTGGGGTGATCAATAAATCCAGTTAAGTCATTGTTATTCAACAACTCACGAACTTTTTTGTCTTCCCAGGCTTGGTAAAGGGTGGGGTGGGCGGCCAAAGCCCTGATTTCAGGCTGTGCCATGAGCCTCCGCCGGGCTTCGGGTTCCGCCATGAGGCGCCTCGTCTGGCGGATCAGGGTGCGTTGCTTGTCAGGGATGGGCGACCACCCCTTGAGGTCGGCGGTGGCGGCGGTGGCAGCCAGGTCATTGCGGATTTCGACCGTCCAGTGGTGTCGGGTCGCGCCCGGCTTCTCGAATAGGTCATACACGGAGGCGACCGTCGCTAGGACAGCGATCAGGATCACGAAGTAGAGCGCCCCGGTCCAGCAACCGATCAGCGAGCCGAGCACAGGACTTTCCGCTTCTTGTTGCCCCTCGGGCAGACGGCCGAGGCGCCAGAAGACCGCATAGCAGAGCAGTCCGGTGAGGCAGCTCAGCGCGATCACTCCGGTGATACCGCGGAGGATCCAAGGGTAGGAGGTGCCTTGCAGGCAGGCGTGGCCTAAGTCGGACCCGAAAAGCCAGCCGACCAGTTGACCCGTCGCCAGCGCCACCGGCCCGGCGAGCTGGCGCATCGGCCCGCGGCGGTAGCCGCGCCAGGCGCCACGGATCATCAGCAAGGCGAGGAGCGCCAGGGCGACCCAGAGGGTCAGCGAGAGGGCGGGGAGGTCGGCGGTCATCAGGATTCGCCCAAGACCTTGCGGATCGACGGCTCACGGACCTCGATGCTCTCCGCCAGCTTGAACTGGACCAAGGCGCGGCGGAGGTTGTGACCGGGGTAGCGCACCTTGAAATACACGTCGCCCGCGAGGTGGTCGGCCAGGAAGCGGATGCCCAGTTCGAGGGGGATCAGGTGGATGCAATCGAACAGGTGACGATGGTCGGCCTGGCTGAGGAAGTCCTTCGCATGGGCCTGATAACCCCTGTAAATCATGCTGAAAAGCTCGAGGTCGAAGACGACGGAGCCGAGCTCGCCGGCGTCTTCGCCGGCTGGGTTGCAGACGGAGCGCATCGCGTCCCCGATGTCATAATGGACCAAGCCCGGCTGCACGGTGTCGAGGTCGACGATGCAGGTGCCGCGGCCGGTGGCCTCGTCGACCATGATGTTGCCGACCTTGGGGTCGCCGTGCGTGGTGCGCAGGGCGAGGTCGCCTCGGGCGCGCGCGTCCTCGAGCACGGAGCAGCGTGCGCGGCGGGTTTCGACGAAGCGGACGGCACGCTTGGCTTCGAGCGATGCGTTGAGGCGCTCCTGGCCTCCGGGCGTCGCGAGGGCGGCGTCCATCTTGGCGAGGTAGCCGGGCGTGACGTGGAAGCCGGGCAGGGCATACCCGAGTTTTTCGGCGGGCAAGTCGCTGACCATGCGGTGGAAATGGCCTAGGACGATGCCGGCTTCATGGGCGTGTTCCGGATTACGTACCTTCTCGTAAGCGTGCGCGCTGGCGATCTGGGAGATCGCGCGCCAGAGGTCGCCGTCGACATCCGTCACCCAGTCTTCGCCGGATTTCGTCTGGATGATCTTCGGAAGCTGCCAGATGCGATCCGCGCCATCGGCTTCCGCCTCAAGCTTGGCGTGGCAGTGGTCCGTGAGGACGCGCATGTTCTGCATGATCACTTCCGGTTGCGGGAACACCGACTTGCGGATGCGCTGCACGATGAAGCGCTGCTCGGAGAAGGTCGTCCGGAAGATCGCCAGATAGGTGTCGTTGACGTTGCCCGAGCCGTAGGGAGCGACGGTCACGAGCCTTCCCTGGACGTCGAATTGGCGGGCGATTAAGGCGGCTCGCATGGGGCTTTCCCGCTAATTTGCGGTAAGTTCGGGGGCTGGCGAGGGCATTCCCGTATCGCCAAGGCTTGATTTTCGCCCCGGGCTCCTCATGTTCATCGTTCCTCTGCGACGCCACCTTAGCTCAGCTGGTAGAGCATCTCATTCGTAATGAGAATGTCGCCGGTTCAAATCCGGCAGGTGGCTCCAGCGCAGGGGACAATTTCCTAGCCGTCCGTTTGCCCGTCCGGGCTTTTCCACCAACCTTCCCGCCATGAGTCGCGCCGACCATCCGCCCCGCAGCCGGGATCTTTCCCGTCGCTACGACCGGGATTTCCGGGCTGACGACGCTTACCGCGCGACCTTGCCGGACATGCAGAACAAGGACGCTTCCCTGATCCAGGGCGCCAACGTCCCGATCCAGCACGTGGGTATCTCCGGCTTCCGCCTGCCGATGCTCGTCGCCACCCGCGACGGCAAGCCGATCACGCTCGAGTGCACGGTCACCGGCTCGGTGTCCCTCGCGGCCGACCGCAAGGGCATCAACATGTCCCGCATCATGCGGACTTTCTACGAGTTCAAGGACCGCGTGCTTTCGCACGAGCTCCTTGAAGAGGTGCTCATCCGCTATAAGAAGGACCTCGATTGCAGCCGCGCCCGCATCATGGTCGAGCTGCGCTACCCGATCCTGCAGAAGTCCCTGCGCTCGGGCCTCGAAGGCTGGCAGTATTACCGCGCGGTGCTCGAAGGCACCATCGACGACCTCGACCGCCTTCGCCGCTACGTCCATTTCGACTTCGTCTACTCGTCCG
>CAIXQT010000320.1 GCA_903921665.1 uncultured Opitutia bacterium | reverse complement strand
CCTCGGACGGTCCCTGTTCGTCTTGCACCGGATTGGGTTTACCTTGCCTCGTCGGTTACCCTTCGAGCGGTGGGCTCTTACCCCACCTTTTCACCCTTACCTCTTTCCTTGCGGAGGAGGCGGTATCTTCTCTGTGGCACTATCCGTCACGCCTTGCGACGTGCCCCGACTTGCGGCGGGAATCCTGCCCTGTGGTGTCCGGACTTTCCTCACGGATTGCTCCGCGCGAACGCACATGTATGACTGTCCGCGTACGCTAGCCTCAGCTCGGCCCGCAGGGAAGGGCAAAAGGCGAGACTTAGGCCTTGGAAACCCACTCGGGTGGGTTTGATTAGGCGGACCCCATGCGATTCTTCCTCCTCGCCTTGTTTTCCCTCATGACCGCCCGCGCCGCCGAACCCATCAAAGTCGCCTGTGTCGGCGACAGCATCACCCAAGGGGCCGGCGCCAAGTCGGGGCAGTCCTATCCCTCTCAACTGCAGGCTTTGCTTGGTGACGGCTATAAGGTCGGTAATTTCGGCGTCAGCGGCCGCACGCTCCTGAAGAAGGGCGACTTCCCTTACTGGAAGGAAAAGAAGTATCAGGACGCCCTCGCGATGGAGCCGGCGATCGTGGTCATCATGCTCGGTACCAACGACACCAAGCCACAGAACTGGAAGTTCGAGTCCGAGTTCGCAGGCGATTACCGCGAGCTCGTGAAGTCGTTCCAATCCCTTAAGTCCAAGCCGAAGGTATTCGTCTGCCGCCCTGTGCCGGTGCCCGGCAAGGGCAACTACGGCATCAACGAAGAAAACATCCAGAAGGAGATCCCGCGTGTCGACGCCCTCGCGAAGGAACTCGGCTGCGGCGTGATCGACATGCATGCCGCGCTCGTTAAGACCCCGGAGCTGCTGCCTGATCGCGTACACCCGAACACCCTCGGTGCCGGCGAGATGGCCAAGGCGGCGGCGAAGGCGATCGCCGGCAAGTAAGGCTTAGCGTCGCGCGGCGGACTGTCCGGCGATACGCCCCAGCACGTCTTGGGCGGCTGAGCGCAGTTGCTGCCAGCGATGCGAGGGGTGGGCGGGCCCGTGCGCGATCAGCTGGAGGGTGCTGCGCCATTCGAGGACGGCGCGTTCCAGGTCGCCTTGGCCCGGCCCGTGGCCTTCGGCGTCGACCGGCGGGATCTTGCCGTGCAGGGCGAAGCCTTTGAGGGCTTCGGCGCAGCCTTCGCCGAAGCCGGCGGGCAGGCCTTCGCGCAGATACCCTTCGGCGGTCAGGGATTTGTAGGCCAGGCGACAACAGGCGCCCAGGCGGCTGGAATTACGTCCGGCCGAGGCCACGCGTTCGCCGGCGCGCAGCTCGGCGAGGTCCCAAGCGATGGCGTGGGCGTCGTAGGTCTGGTCTTCGAGCGCCGCGGCCACGGCCAGGCCTTCGCCATGCTGGAAGAGGGAAGCGATGTGACCGCGTTCGGTCGGATGGCCGGCGGAGTCGATGAGGCCGAGTTTCTTCCAGAGTCGACCGGCACGCGCCGTATGCAGCGTGCCTCCGCCGAGGACCTCGCGTAGGTTGATGTCTTGCTTCTCGACGAGTCGGCGCGGCGGGTTGATGAGCGGATGATTATCCGCGTCCGGCCACACGCGGACATTGGCTCTAGAGTAATCAAGCTTCACCTGGACGCTGTCCCGTCCGAGGAAGATGCCCCCATGGGCGAGCCCGCCTTGGGTGAGTTTGGGTAAGAGCGGCAGGATCTCTTTCTCGAGCAGTTCGAGCTTCCAGGTGCGCGGGCGGACCTGCCCGCCTTCGAGGCGACGCAGCGCCTTCAGCAGCCACTCGGCTGGCGTCAGGTGCGAGGCGCCGGCTTCCTTGGGGAAGTGGGCCAGCGTGATCGTGCGTCCGTAGCGCAGGCCTTCGCTCGTCTCGAGTTTGCAAGGCGTGCCATAGGGCAGGGCGCGGAGGGAGTCGGGCTTGGTGAGGGCCGGGTGCCAGGTGTCCTTGACGTAGATGAGCGCCTGCGAGAGAGGCTCGAGGTGCGTCGGACGCTCGCGTTGCCAGGTGCCGTTGCGTCCGCAGATTTCAGTGATATGACGCGTCACTCCGGACGGCGCCGCAGGCACGTCGGTGGGCAGGTCTTCGTCCAGGCGGTCCAGGGCGAGGTCGATCGGCTCACGGATGAACAGCGCCTTGGCCAGCTTGGTGGCGACGGCCTTGGGCTCTTCGGACCGACGCATCAGCGAGAGGAAGGCCGGCCAGTCGAGGGCGTCGCTGCGCTTGAGCTGGAGAGGCTTCGCTTCGCCGAGGCGGGGGCTGTCGCCGGTCCAGAGCGCGAAGCCGCGGTCATCGAGTCCGCGTCGCCCGGCGCGGCCGAACATCTGCAGGAGTTCGTCCGGGCGGACTTCGCGTTCGGCGTGCTCGGCGGCGTAGCGACGATCGGTGACGAGCACCGAGCGGAGCGAAAAGTTGATGCCGGAGGCGAGGCCGGTGGTCGCGACGACCACGCTCAGCTTGCCGGCCTTAGCCCAAGGCTCGATGAGTTCGGTGCGCTGGTCGAAGGTGAGTCCGCTGTGGTGCAGGCCGACGCCTTGGCGGAGGAGGCGGTTAAGGTCATCGCCAGCCATGGTGCGCTGGCTGGGGGAGAGCTGGGGGCCGTTGCCGAGCGGAAGGCCCGCGGCGATGTCGCGGGCGATCTGCTCGGCAGCGCGTCGTCGGGGGGCGAAGACGAGGATCGGGCCGAGGTCGGCCAGGACGGCCCGGATGACCGCTCGGGCGATGTGGCCCTTGATACCTGTCGGCTCGCGGGTCTCCAGGGCGTCCAAGGAGACTTCCTCGAGGGGGATGGGCCGAGTGTGCTCCTCGATCAAGGTCACCTTGCGGCCGAGGCTCCTGAGCCATTCCGCGACCGCCTTGGGGTTGGAGACGCTGCCGCTGAGCAGAAGGAGCTGGGTGGAGGGTGGGGCGATGGCTAGCACGGTCTCATAGGCCGCGCCACGGCGGGTGTCGGCCAGCATCTGGTATTCATCCACCACGAGCAGGTCCGGGTGGCGGCCTTCAAGGAAGCGGTGGCGCTGGGTCTCGAGGGTGGCGACCACCACCGGGGCGCCCAGGTTGTCGCTGACGTCCCCGGTGGCGATGCCGACATCCCAGCCTAGGGCGAGCCATTCGGCCCGCTTGTCGTTGGCCAAGGCGCGGGTGGGTACGGTGTAGACCGCCTGCCCGCGATGGCCGCCTTTGATGAGGAGCTCGAAGACATGGGTCTTGCCGGCGCCGGTGGGGGCTTGGATCACCACGTCCTCGCCTTGGCGGAGGGCGCGGAGGGCGTCCTGCTGCCAGAGGTCGGGGAGGATGAGCCGAGAGTCCGACATGGCGACTTTCCATCAAAGTGCTGACGGCCTTGGACGCAAGCCGAGGGGGTTTGCGGTTGCGACATTTCCTGACCCCGTGCTACGACTGTCGTCGCATGGCCATCAGCAACGACCTCGCCCGCGGGCTTAAGAAAGTCGACAAGGACCTCGACTTCATGATGACGTGTTTCGTCGAGGTGCTCGAGCAGCTCGATCACAAGGATCTCGCCGGCACTTTGCCGTGGATGGGGAAGCGTAAGCTGCGCGGCGTGCAGATCTTTTCCTACCGCGGCGTGCAGGCGTATTCGATCGCCTTCCAGCTCCTCAACATGGTCGAGGAAAACGCCTCCGCGCAGTCCAAGCGTCTCCGTGAAGACAAGCACGGCCTCGCTTCCGATCCCGGCTCCTGGGGGCGCGCTCTCCGCGCCCTCGTCGCCGCCGGCCTGACCGACAAGCAGATCGCCAAGCGCCTCAACCGCATGCGGGTCGAGCCCGTGCTCACCGCGCACCCGACCGAAGCCAAGCGCGCCACGGTCCTGGAGATCCACCGCGAGATCTACAAGCTGCTCGTCCGCCGCGAGAACAACATGTGGACCGTCGCCGAGCAGCGTGCGATCCGCGAAGAGATCAAGGTCGCGCTTGAGCGTCTTTGGCGCACCGGTGAAATCTACCACCAGAAGCCCGACGTGGCTTCGGAGCTCCGGAACATCAATTACTTCCTTTCGAAGGTCTTCCCGGATGCCGTGGTCAGCATGGACCTCCGCCTGCGCCAGGCCTGGGAAGAGGCCGGCCTCGACCCCGCCCGCGTCGAACACCCGGATTCCTTGCCCCAGATCGTGCTCGGCACCTGGGTCGGCGGCGACCGCGACGGCCATCCGCTGGTCACTTCCGAAGTCACCACCCGCGCCCTCAATCTCTTCCGTTCCACCGCCATCGCGATCTGTAACGAGCGCCTCGAGACCCTCGGCCAGCGCCTTTCCCTCGGCGATCATCTGCAGGAGCCTCCGGCGGTCTTCACGCGTCAGGTCGCCAAGCACGCCGCTTTCCATGGCGAAGCCGGCGAAGCGGCGATGAAGCGCAATGTCGGCGAAACCTGGCGCCAATACATCAACCTCGTCCGCCTGCGTCTGCCGAACGTCGAAGGCGAACTCGGCCATGGCCAGCATCGTACGCCCGAAGGCGTCATCGCTGACCTATTGTTCCTTCGCGAGACCCTCATCGAAGTCGGCGCCGGTCGCATCGCCCGCGCGGAACTCGATCCGCTGCTGCGCTTCCTGCGCACCTTCGGCTTCCACATGGCCATCCTGGATATCCGCCAGAACAGCGCCTTCCATGACAAGGCCATCGGCCAGCTCCTCGCCGCCACCGGTCAGGACGATACCGGCTACTCGCAGTGGGACGAATCGCGTCGCCTTGGCTTCCTTGACTCCGAGCTCCGTTCGACCCGTCCGTTCCTGCGCGAGCAGGCCAGCATCGGTCCGGAAGCTGACGCCGTGGTCGCCTGCCATCGCGCGCTCGTCACCCATATCGATCAGTATGGTTCCGCCGGCCTGGGTTCGCTGATCGTCAGCATGACCCGTTCGGTATCCGACCTATTGTCTGTCTACCTCCTCGCCCGCGAGGCCGGCCTCACCGCCGGGGGCTCCGATGACGCCTACTGTCTGCTTCCGGTAGTTCCGCTCTTCGAGACCATCGGCGACCTGGAGCGCAGCACCAGCATCATGGACGCGTTCTTGTCGCACCCGATGACCAAGCGCACCCTGCAGGCTCGTCGCGACGCCGGCCTCACCGACGGCCTCACCCAGCAGGTGATGATCGGCTACTCCGACTCCAATAAGGACGGCGGCATCCTCGCCTCGCTCTGGAATCTCTATCGCGCCCAGCAGAACCTCGCCGCCGTCGGCGAGAAGCATGGCGTCCGCATCGTCTTTTTCCATGGCCGTGGCGGCACCATCTCCCGTGGAGCCGGACCGACCCACCGCTTCATCGACGCCCTTCCGCAAGGCTCGATCCAAGGCGAGATGCGCGTCACCGAGCAGGGCGAGAGCATCACGCAGAAGTATGCCAACCACATCACCGCGGTGAACAACCTCGAGTTGCTGACCGCCGGCGTCACCCAGAATACCTTCCTGCACGACGTCGCCGTCCGCAGCGAAGCCAGCCAGGCCAAGGTCATGGATCGCCTCGCTGAGTTCTCCCGCGAGGCCTACCAGTCGCTCATCCAGACCCCGCGCTTCATCGAGTTCTTCCGTCAGGCCACCCCGATCGATGTCATCGAAGCCAGCCGCATCGGTTCGCGTCCGTCGCGTCGCACCGGCGCCGCTTCCCTCGAAGATCTGCGCGCCATCCCGTGGGTCTTCGCCTGGAGCCAGGCCCGTTTCTACCTCTCAGGTTGGTATGGCGTCGGTTCCGCCCTCGCCCGCCTAAAGGAAGAAGACCCCAAGGGCTTCGAGATCATCCGCAAGAACTACGACGACTGGCCGCCCTTGCGCTACATGCTCAAGAACGCCTCCACCAGCGTGCTGGCCTCGAATCGCAGCATGATGAAGCTCTATGGCGCGCTCGTCACCGACAAGAAGCTGCGCGGCCTCTTCCTGAACCGCATCCTCGCCGAGCATAACCTGACCCGCAAGATGCTGGACGAACTTTCCGGATCGAAGCTCAGCGAAGGACGCCCGCGCCTTCGTAAGGTGATCGCCCTCCGCGAATCCGCGATCGACCTCCTGCACGAACAGCAGGTCGCGCTGCTCAAGGACTGGCGCAAGAAGGTGGCCGACGGCGACCGCAAGGAAGCCGATGCGCTCCTGCCGCAGATGCTCCTCTCGCTGAACGCCATCGCCGCCGGCCTCCAGGCCACCGGCTGAGGACGTTCACCGCTTCGGCAGGTCGGTGCTCGCGGGGATCTCTCCGCGCAGCATCCGGCCGGCTTGACCGCTCAGCCAGAGGTAGTGGTCGGTCGGGACGTCGGATAGGTCGACGAAGTTGCCGACCGGGCGAGGTCCGCCGCACTTCATGATCGCCGTGCCTTCGTCGATCTCGTCGAACATCGCCACGTACAAGGTCTGCGCTCCCGCTTCGCGGGCGGCGACCGCCTGCGACCAGAGGAAGCGTCCGCCGAGCCTGGGGATCTGCGCAAGCGGGGCGTGCGTGCCGCGTAAGGCGGAAAGGTTGCTCCAGCTGAAGCCCGGGAAGATCACCGGCAGGTAGGCTTTCTTTTCTTCGCGGCACCAGGCGATATCGGGCGCCCAGGTCTGCCGGGCCTGCGCGGCCGCTTCCGGCGGGTTGCCGATGCGCCCGACCGTCCAGGGGCTGATGATGTCGGCCTGACGGATGAGGGCGTGGAGCACCGGATCTGCGAGGCTGTCGTTCTTCAGTTCGCGCCAGTGGTTCGGTACGCCGACCAAGATCGCGGCGCCCGTCGCCTTGATGTCAGCGAGCAAGGCCGTCCATTCCTTGAGCGCCGGCGGACGGTCTTCGAAGCCCAGGCCCCAGAGCGCGACCAGCGGTTTGCCTTGATGGAACTGGGCGCAAAGTTGTTTTGTCTGGCCGGCGGCGACGAGTCGGCGCCAATCGGCGGCCACGGTCGGGAAGCGTTCAGGTGTCATGCCCGACAGGTCGTACATCACCGTCAATGCGCGTCCTTCGGCGTTGGCCGCTGCGGTGCAGTGGCGCAGGACCGTATCGAGCGAAGCTGCGCCGAGGTCCTTGCCCAGCCCGATCGCGAAACGCTGGAGCATCGCGCCGTCGATGCCGTACTCCTTCATCCAGCGGAAGTGACGGCGGACCGTCCCAGGATGGACGCTGCTGAAGAGCTCGGCCGGGCGGCCGTCGGTGAATCTGAAGGGGGAAGGGATGCGTTCTTCGGGCGGGAACTCGGCCAGGTCGGGCCAGAGATCGAACGCATACGCCTCGGGGGCGAAGCGCTTTCCCGGGCCGTAATGGACCCAACCTAGGCCGCTCGCATCGCCTTCGGCACGGAACCAGCCTTGGTATCCCGTCACGACCTTTCCTTCGAGGGTCGGGTGTCGAGTTCCTTCGTCCGCCGCAAGGGTCGCCAAGGCGAAGCAGAGAGCGGAAAAGACCGCTTTCATCGTCAGGGTCAGACGTGCTTCCAGAAATCCATCAGGAAGCGCGTGGCCAGCTGGGCGAGGAAGACGATGTTCCAGAAGATCAGCTGGAGGCCGAGGGAAGGGCCGAAGCCCATGCTGAGGACCTGGGCGGAAGCGCTGGTGACCAGTAGGACGACCGTGGCGGTGCAGAGGGAGATGACCAGGATCTCGATGGATTTCGGGATGAACCCCGACAGGCTCGTATCGGCCATGCAGATGGCCGCGAAGGTAAGGGCGACGGAGACGAGGCCGGTCAGGCCGATTCCGAAGATTGTACCGTCCTTGCCGAAGAAGTGCTGGGCGGCCAGGCGGCCAAGGAGCGGGATGTAGACCACGACCATCGCGAGGGCGACCCAGAAGCCCATCGAGCCGTAGTCCTGGCCGAGCACCTTCTCGGCGTAGCTCTCCACGGCATGCTTGATGATGGCTTCTTTGATCGGATTGGTCAGGGCGAGGAACACGCCGAAAACCTAGTCTTATCAGGCCTGTTGTCCACGCCTAAGGCGCGGCTTCAGCGCGTCCACTCCTCGCGGGCCGACGCCCAGAGGTCGTAGTTCAGCGGGCGTTTGCCGGTCGGAACGAGTCGGAAATATCCGCCCGAAGCCTTGATGATCGCCAGTCCGGCGGCCACGTCCCAAAGGTTGGTGCCGGATTCGTAATAGGTATCGGCGACGCCTTCGCCGACGTACGCGAGGGCGAGCGCGGCGGAGCCGATCATGCGGATCTTCTTATAGCGGCCGACCTGCTGGACGAAAAGCTGCATCGCAGGGCCCGACTTGTCGGCCGCGGCTGGGAAGCCCGTCATGATGCAGGCGTCCTTGATGTCGGTGACCCAGCCCGGCGTGATACGGACGCCGTTGAGGAAGCTGCCTTCGCCGACGACGCCGAGATAGGTCTTCTTCGCGGTGAAGTCGTGGATGACGCCGAGCACCGGCTCCTTGCCGCGCATGAGTCCGAGGGATACGCAGGTCGAAGGCTGGCGGCGCAGGTAATTGTACGTGCCGTCGAGCGGGTCGACGACCCAGTAGAGGCTGTCACCGTCGAAGAGAGAGGCGTCGCCGCCGAGTTCCTCGCCGATGACGGGAATCCCCGTCGCCTTGAGCATGTCGCGGACCAGGTGTTCCGAGTCGACGTCCGCCTGCATCTTCACGTCGTCATCCGTGGAGGCGTTGACCTTCATCTGGGCGCCCTTGGCGAGCAGGTCGCCGGCGTCGATGGCGGTTGCCAGGGCGACGGACTTCAGGCTTTCGAGGGAGGGCGTGCTCACGTCGGCAACCTAGGTGCGGCCACGTAGGTCGGCAACCCCAGACAGCCGGTTCAGAGCGCGATGACTTCGCGCAGACCGAAGCGGGCGAAGTCTGCGGCGGAGCGGCCCTGCAGGCCGATGGCGCGCACGGTCACGCCTTGCTTGCGGGCGTGGGTGGCGAGTTCGCGGAGGGCCTGCGCGTAGGAGCAGTCGACGAAGAGGGCGTGGCTGAAGTCCAGCGTCAGGTGCAGCGTGCCGCTCTTCAGGCGGGCTTCGACGGCGCGCGGTTCGGCGGCCCGGCCGAAGTGCAGGTGGCCGGAGAGCGCGAGGCGGACCTCGTCGGCGCGTTCCTCGACGTCAATCGTCTCGGGCTCTTCCTTCTCCGGGTGGGCGGATTTGCGGATCAGCAGGAAGACGAAGGCGACGATGACGCCGAGACCAACGGCCCAGATCAGGTCGACGAAGACCGTGATCACGCAGGCGAGGACCAGTAGGATCATGTCTGAACCGCCCGAGCGGAAGAGGCGGGGCCAGAGCGGAAGCTCTGCCATATACCAGCAGACCGACAGCAGTACGCCGGCCAGCGAGGCCAGCGGGATGAGCTTCACCAGCGGCGCCAAGATGAGCAGGATGGCCAAGACCGTGGCGGCGTGGATCAGGCCGGAGACCGGGCTCTTGGCGCCGGCCCGGGCGTTGGTGCTCGTGCGGGCGATGACGCCGGTGACCGGCAGGCCCATGAAGCAGGCCGAGGCGATGTTGGCGACGCCTTGGGCGGCCAGTTCGGTGTCGGAGTCATGGCGGTCACCCGTCATCCCGTCGGCGACGACGGCGCAGAGCAGGGATTCGATGCCCACCAGCAGTCCGATGCCGAAGGCGAGGGGGAGGACGTCCCACGCCTTCGCGAGCCAAGCGGCGCGATCGGGCAGGGCGCTGCTCCAGTCAGTCAGGCGGAACTGGGCGCTGATCTCCGTGAACTTCGAGCCGATGGTCGGGATGGACGAATCGGGGACGCCGACGAGCTTGACGATGACCGTGCCGAGCAGCACCGCGATGAGGGCGCCCGGGATCTTGAGCGAGACCTTGCGGAGTCCCACGATGACCGCGAGCGTGCCGGCGGAGACCGCGAGGCAGCCATATTTTATCTCGGTGAGGTCTTCCCAGAGATGGCGTAGGCGGCCCAGGAAATGCGGGATCGCCGGCGTGGGGTCCGTGATGCCGAGGGCGGAGCCGAGCTGCGTGCTGGCGATGATCAGGGCGATGCCCGTCGTGAAGCCGATGACGACCGGGTAGGGGATGTAGCCGATGTACTTGCCGAGGCGGAGGGCGCCGAAGGCCAGGAGGAAGACGCCTGCCATCAGGGTGGCCAAGGCGAGGCCGAGGTAGCCGTGGGTGATGACCGCCGCGGCGCAGATGCCGACGAAGGCGCCCGCCGGGCCGGCGACCTGCACGCGGGAGCCGCCGAGCAGGGCGACGATGACGCCGCCGATGATGGCCGTGTAGAGGCCCTGTTCCGGG
>CAIXQT010000319.1 GCA_903921665.1 uncultured Opitutia bacterium | reverse complement strand
GTGCCGCCCGTGCCGACGCCGGCGACGATGGCGTCGACCTTGCCTTCGGTGTCTTCCCAGATCTCGACCGCGGTGGTACGGCGATGCACTTCGGGGTTGGCCGGGTTATCGAACTGCATCGGCATGAAAGCGTTCGCGCCCTGTTCGTCGCGGATCTGGGTCGCACGCTCGATGGCGCCGCGCATGCCCTTCGCACCGGGGGTGAGGACGATCTCGGCGCCGAGGAGGCGGAGGAGGACGCGACGTTCGACGGACATCGTCTCAGGCATCGTAAGGATGCAGCGGTAACCGCGGGCGGCGGCGACGAAGGCGAGGGCGATGCCGGTGTTACCCGAGGTCGGCTCGACGATGGTGCCACCCGGCTTCAGACGGCCGTCGCGCTCGGCGGCGTCGATCATGGCGCGACCGATGCGGTCCTTGACGCTCGAAAGAGGGTTGAAGAATTCAAGCTTCACCAGGACTTCGGCATGAAGACCTTCGGTGACCTTGTTCAGTCGCACGAGGGGCGTGTGACCGATGGTGTCGAGGACGCTGTTGTAGATAGCCATGGGGTTAATGATTAGTAGTTGAGTAATGATTAATGGATTAGCCGCTGACCCCTTGCAATAAAAAAACCCGTACGACCGGGTTTCTGGGGAATCAATAGCGGCGCTTGGGCGGGGGACCCGGGGGGCGCGGGGCGGTATCACGCAGACGGAAGATGATACGGGCCTGAGTCAGGTCAGCCGGGCTCATCTCGACCTTCACGCGGTCGCCGGGGTTGATACGGATGAAATTCTTGCGAAGTCGTCCCGAGATACGTCCCAGCACCACGTGCTTGTTGGGGAGCTCGATCCGGAACATGGTGCCAGGAAGCACCTGCAGGATTTTGCCTTCGAGTTCGATAACGGGTTCTTCAGCCATGCCTTATGACCCGCAGTGCATCCCGAACCGGGGGCATAGTCAATCACTGTAGTAAGGACCGCCTCCCCTCTTGCCACAGGCCTCGCAGGGCCAATCCTGCCCGCCATGGAAGGAGACGCTTCGACCCCCCGCCCCGGGCTTGTTTGCCCGTTCGAGAAGATGCGCCCGTCCCAGTTGAACCGGGACGACGCCTTCTACATGGCGCTGGCCTTCAACCTGGCCGTCGACGCCTGGCGCATCGACGAAGTCCCGATCGGGGCGATCATCGAACGCGGCGGCGAGATCATCGCGGCGGCCCATAACGAAGTCGAACGAGCCAACGATCCGACCGCCCACGCCGAGATGCTGGCCATCACCCAAGCCGCCAAGAAGATCGGCGACTGGCGCCTCAACGAGTGCAACCTTTACGTCACCAAGGAACCCTGTCCGATGTGCTCCGGCGCCACGATCATGAGCCGGCTCAATCGCGTGGTGTACGCCTGGGGCGACCCGAAGATGGGCTGCATGGGCGGAGCGACCGAGCTGCACAGCCTACCGAAGCTGAATCACCGCGTCCAGGTGACCTCCGGCGTGCTCGAAGAACCCTGCCGTGAGATCCTCCAAGCCTATTTCAATATGAAACGCGGCCGCGATTCCTCCGCCCCGGCTTGACCCCTGCGGCAAATCATCAACCTGTACCCATGCAACGACGCGACTTCATCAGCAAAGCCTCCCTCGCCGCCGCCGCGCTCGGCGCCACTTCCCTTTCCGCCCAGACTTCTTCCACCAAAACCATGAGCTACACCCTCGCCCCCCTGCCCTATCCTCACGCCGCGCTCGAACCGCACATCGACCAGGCGACGATGGAAATCCACCACGGCAAGCACCACAATGCCTATGTCACCAACGTGAACGCCGCGCTCGCCAAGGAAGCCGGCTTCGCCGCTCCGGCCGACGTCAACGCCCTGATCGCCGACCTCTCCAAGGTGCCTGAGTCCATCCGCATGGCGGTCCGCAACAACGCCGGCGGCCACGCCAACCACACCTTCTTCTGGAACATCATTTCGCCTAACGGCGGCGGCGAACCCGTCGGCGCCCTCGGCGAAGCCATCCAGAAGGCTTTCGGCGGTCTCGAAGGCGAGAAGGGCCTCAAGGCTGCGTTCAAGACGGCCGCTACTACCCGCTTCGGTTCCGGCTGGGCCTGGCTCATCGTCAAGGCCGACAAGTCGATCGCCGTGACCTCCACGCCGAACCAGGACAGCCCTCTCATGAAAGGCGTCGTCGACGTGAACGGCACCCCGGTCCTCGCACTCGACGTCTGGGAACACGCCTATTACCTGAAGTACCAGAACCGCCGTCCCGACTACGTGGACGCCTTCTGGAAGGTCGTCGACTGGAAGAAGGCCAACGAGATCTACGTCAAGGCCATCGCCTAAGCGATTCAGTCATATCAGCATCAAGAAGCGGCCCCTCGGCCGCTTCTTTGTTTGGCACAACCGCCCGGGTGTGCTGTCCTAACCCTACCCCGATGCGCTTCCTTACGCTCTTCCTCCTGACCTTGGCCACCACCGCCGGCGCCGCCGAAACCGTCTTGCCTCTGTGGCCCGAAGGCGTCCCGGGCAAGCGTGTGGCGCCGTCGAAGACGGTGCTCGATCGCATCGGCCCGAAAGGCAACCAACCGGGCCGAGAGACGTTCATCAACGAGCCGTCGATCACGGTCTACCCCGCCGCCAATCCGAACGGCGCCGCGGTCATCGTCTGCCCGGGCGGCGGCTACTGGTTCCTCTCGACCAAGAACGAAGGCACCGGCGTCTGCGAATGGCTCAACAGCATCGGCATCACCGGCATCCTCCTCCGCTACCGCACCCCGACCTCCGACGAAACGGTGCCGCACAACTACCCCGTGCAGGACCTGCAGCGTTCGCTTGGCCTGGTCCGCGCCCACGCCAAGGAATGGAACATCGACCCGAAGCGCGTCGGTGTGATCGGCTTCTCCGCCGGCGCCAACCTCGTCGGCCACGCTTCATGGGACCGTACCCCGCGCACCTATGAACAGAAGCCTGGCGTTGATGACCCGCGCGGCCCGGACTTCACGATCTTCGTGTACGGCGGCGGCTTCCTCGAAAAAGAGGACAAGACGAAGTTCCGCGAAGGTTTCAGCGTCCCTGCCGACGCCCCGCCCTGCTTCTTCGTCGTCGCCCATAACGACGGCGCCAACCCTCTGGAAGCGGCGAAGCTCTACATCGAGTACAAGCGCCAGAACATCCCGGCCGAGATCCACGTCTACTCCAAAGGCGGCCACGGTTTCGGCACGCGCCAGACGAAATTCCCGGTCGACGGCTGGACCAAGACCGCCGGCGAATGGATGGGCGCCGAAGGTTTCCTGAAGGCCGCCAAATAAGGCCATGCGCCCCTTGCTCGCACTGCTGGCGTGCACGACCGTCCTGACCGCCCAGACGCTCGTCGGCGACGGGCAGGCGGACGACACCGCCGCGCTCCAGAAACTCGTCGACACCCACGGCTCGGTCCGCCTCCTGAAGGGGCGCTACCGACTGACGAAGACGGTGACCATCGACCTCGCCAAGACGGGCTACGCTTCGATCAGCGGCGACGGTACGGCGCAGATCATCATGGCGGGCTCCGGCCCGGCCCTGCGTCTCGTCGGCACGCATGGCAAGTCGGCCGACCCCTGGAACTTCAAGCCTCAGGTCTGGCAGAACGAGCGGGCGCCCGCCGTCACCGGCATCGAGATCATCGGTGCGCACGCCGAGGCCGACGGCATCGAGGCCACGGGCACGATGCAGCTCACGGTGCAACAGGTCCTCATCCGCGAATGCCGCCACGCGATCCGCCTCACGAAGTCGAATCGCAACGTCATCATCAGCGCCTGCAACCTCTACCATAACTCCGGCATCGGGGTCTTCTACGACGACGTCAACCTGCACCAGTCGAATATCGTCGGCTCCCACATCAGCTACAACGGCGGCGGCGGGATCGTCTCCCGCGGCGGCAACGTGCGTAATCTCCAGATCGGCACCTGTGACATCGAGTACAACCATGCCCCCAAGGGCAAGCCGGCCGCCAACGTCGAACTCGACTCGACCGGCGGCTCCATCGGCGAGGTCACCATCACCGGCTGCACCATCCAACACACGAACAAGGCGCCTGACTCGGCGAACATCCGCATCCTCGGCGCAGGCAAGGACGAGTCGCTGGTGCGCCGGGGCGGCCGACCGACGACCCGCGAAGGCAACGTGACCATCATCGGCAACGTGTTCAGCGACGTCCAGGTCAACGTCGAGATCAAGAATGCCCGCGGCGTCACGGTCTCCGCCAACACCTTCTGGGAAGGCTTCACCCATGATATCCTCGTCGAAGACAGCTCCAATGTCGTGATCAGCGGCAACAACTTCGATCGCAACCCCCGGTACCTCGTCAACGGCAACGATCTCGCTGAAAAGAACGGCGTCGTCCTGCGCCGGATCGTCGATTCCAGCTTCTCCGACAATCTCGTCTCCGGCGTGCACGGCCGCGAAGCCGCCGTGGACGTGACGGACTGCTCGCGCTTGCGGATCACGAACAACAGTATCCTCGACAGCGACGGCTCCGCCCTCCGCCTGACCCGGGTCAATCGCAGCATCGTGACGGGCAACCTCCTGCGCGACGACCGGCCGGCCGACCGGCGCAGCAAGGCGCCGCTCTTCATCGTCATGGAAGGTGACGAGAACCGGATCGAGCCAGCGCCCCCCGCGGCCAGATAACCTCAGGCTCCGCCGCGGCGGATCTCGGAACCTTCGAAGCGGATCGAAACGCGCCAGACCTTCTTGACGCGCGTGATCACCTTGCCCGTGCCGGCGACGATGGTCTCGGGGATCTCGATGCGATGCTGGTCGACGACGGCGTGGAAGCCGCGTTCGGAGAAGATGTCGATGAACATCGAGATCGCCAGAGGGTCGTCGAAGACGAGGGTCTCGATGTTGACGTGGGCCTGACCGGAGATGGCGTGCGCCTTGATGATCGGCAGGAACTTGTCCTGGATCAGTTCGATGACCTGGCGGAAGGATTCGGCGTTGCGCTCGGCGTAGTCATCCAGCCGTCGGACGAGGTCCTGGCGGGCGTGCTGGACGATCTGCGAGGCCAGCGGGATCGGCGAGATAAGGTCATACGTCTCTTCCGACAGTTCAAGGGAGCTCTGGTACTGGAGTTCCTTGATGATGCGGGCCTGGACTTCCGGCAACGAACCCTGCGCGTTGATGAAGTGGTAATGGAAGATGTCGCGGAGCGACTGCAGGGGCTCGTAGGTGCGCTCCTTGAAGACGCGGTAGCGGTTACGGGCGGCGTCGGCCGTCAGGTCGGTCTTGCGGACCTCGGCGAGCGGTCCGCCATCGCGGGCGGCCTTCTCGTTCTGGGCGACGGCTTCCTGGCCGCGCTTGAGCTGACGACGGACGGATTCGTTCTCGTCGACGAACAGGACGAGGATGTGGAAATGCGGCTTGGGGAAGCGGACGCCCGTGGAACCACGGAATTCGGTGCGCAGGTCGTTGAGCTTCGTGAACAGGTGCTTGAGACATTCGACCTGGACCATCGAGCGCGGGAAGCCATCGACGATCGCGCCGCTGACGTATTCGGGAGCAAGCAGCTTACGGAAGAGGATCTCGACCACTTCGCGGTCACCCACGAGCATGCCGGCATCGATACGCTTCTTGGCCTCGGGGCTGGAGAGCAGGTCGCTGACGACGATCGGATCGGCGGCATAATCCCGATACTGCAGGATGAACGCCGTGTTCGTGCCCTTACCGGCGCCAGGAGCGCCGTTGAGCCAGAAGATCTCGCGCGGGAAGGCCAGCTTCTCGCGGCCGAACTCCCGTTCCAGACTGGACCAGACCGAATCGAAGATGATCTGACCATCCTTGACCTCGAGGTCGCTGATGCCGTTGCCGGCGGGTCTGGGCTGAGCGTCGCTCATGAAGTTAAGGGTGTAGGAGTAAAACACCCCGCCGAACCTGCGAGGCAAAAAAGCGGCGTAACCGCTTCAATTTCAACCAATTACTTCCGGACGCCCTTGTTTTGCACTTCGTCGGAGCCTGGCTTCACCACCGGCAGACCAGCGTCGCTCGAGCGATTACGCCGAAACTGGTAGCGGTTGATATCCTGCATCGAAAGCTGATCGACCGTCTTGGGGTCGGGATTAAGACGCCCCTGCCAATTGGATTTCATGCCGGCATATTTCGGATTGGCCTCTACGCCCATGCGCTCTTCCCAGTCCTTCACTTCGGCCTTCGTGCCGGTGACGGCGGACTTGATACGGTCGACGGACTTGACCTCGACCATGTCCTTCTGGCGAACCGGAGCGCCCAGCGTATCCTTTACTTCGACCTCCGCCTTCTTGCGTCCGATCGTATCGTAACGTCCATGCCACGTATCCAGGGTGATGAGATTGTTGCGCGAGTAGAC
>CAIXQT010000318.1 GCA_903921665.1 uncultured Opitutia bacterium | reverse complement strand
TCGTCGTCGAGACGAAGGTACTTCGCGTAGACCTTCACGAAGCCGCGCTTGTAGACGTCGGCGAGGGGAATGGACTCGAACTGGTTGGCCTCCATCGACTGGAGGTAGTCGGTGCGGATCTTGGTGAACTCCGCGGCTTCGCGGAGGGTCACGCCCAGTCGCTGACGGGCTTCTTGGAGACGTTCGCCGAGGGTTTGCATGGACTGAGGTTCGCCCGAAGGCGGCGAATAGGCAAGCCTCTCGTGGCCGGACCGATGGTCAGGCAAGCAACTCCCAGAGGCCAAGCCAAGGCGAGGCCAGCAGGATGATACCCGAGTGCATCACCCGAAGGAACGGCGGCAGATTGACGAGGACGATCAGGACGATGAAGCCCCAGCGCGCCAAGGTCAGGAAGAGCTCCTCGGAGTAAAGCCCGAGACGCAACGCCAGACGGGAGCCGTCCAAGGGCGGGATCGGGATAAGGTTAAAGACCACCAGGCCAGCGTTGAGGTAGATGCCACCGACCAGGAAGCGGATGATGACCTCCTGGGTCTTCGGGTCGAAGTTGCCGAGACCTCCGATGACGGCGAAGACGAGGCAGAGCACCAGGTTCATCGCCGGACCTGCCAGGGTGATATAGATATCATCCATCCGGCGGGTCTTCGGATTGGGCAGGGAGATCTGGACGGGCTTGCCCCAGCCGATGAGCCCGAAGCCTGGGCTGAGGAAGATCATGATCCCGGGAAGGAGGATCGTGCCGATCGGGTCGGCATGGGCGAAGGGGTTGAGGGTCACGCGGCCCTGCATGCGCGGGAGCGGATCCCCTCTCATATCAGCCATCCAGGCGTGGCCGAACTCGTGCAGGCCGATCGAGATGATCAGCAGGATGAGCTGGAGCAGCCCGTCACGAAGCGTCTGGGGGTCCATCTCAGTTGCCGCCGCAGTCGGCGCAGGGGTAATCGAAGTTCGGCATGGCGGACGCAGGAGAGCAAACGCAGGCCGGCGGGTTAGCCAATCCGAAAGCAGGGGGTGCACTCGCTCCTTGAGCAATCGACGTGGCCGGCTAGACCTTAGGCATGTCGCTCGCCGCCCGGATCCGACTCGCGCAAAAGCGTGGCCTCAGCCTGCCGGCGGCGCGCACGCTGGCCCGGCTTTCCACGCCGAAGGCCATCCAGGACTTCCTCGTCGATTTCCCGCAGAACTTCGAGCCCGAGGGCGATACCGCCCGCTCCGTCGAGCAGACCCTGAAGCATCGCCGGGCCCATTGCATCGAGGGCGCATTGGTCGCCGCCTTCGCGCTTTGGCTGCAAGGCCACCCTCCCCTGCTCCTCGATTTCAGCGCGCACCAGGACATGGATCACGTCATCGCGCCCTTCCGGGTAAACGGTAAGTGGGGCGCCATCTCGAAGACGAATTACGTCTGCCTGCGCTGGCGCGACCCGGTGTACCGCAGCGTCCGCGAACTCGCGATGTCCTACTTCCACGAATACGCCAAGGGGCCGCGCAAGACCCTCCGCAGCTATTCCAAGCCGTACGACCTCAGCGTCCTCCCGCCCGAGAAGTGGGTCAACAACCCGAAGGACTGCTGGGAAATCGCCGACCGTATCACCGCCGCGCGGCACTACGAGATCGTCACCGACGCCGAGGCCAAGGCCTTACGTCACCGCGACGACGTCGAAGTGCGCTCGGACAAGATCACCGTCTTCCCGATCCCGAAGTGGAAGCGGCAGCGGCTTTGAGCACGCTCAGCTGACGTGCTCGAAGGCGCAGGCCGCCGCGCCGACCACGCCGACGTTGCCGCCGAGGCCGGCCGGGACGATCGTGCAGACCGCCGAGAGACGGGGGAAAGCGTAGTTGTTGGCGCTCTTGCGCATCGGGACGAACAGCGCGTCACCGGCCGCGGTGACGCCGCCGCCGACCACGATCACGTCGGGGTTGAAGGTGTTGATGACCGCGCCGAGGCCGCGGCCGAGGTAGTTGATGGACTCCGCCCAGATCTCGTTGGCGAGCGCGTCGCCTTCGGCCATCGCCTGGAAGAGGTGGTGGGTCGTGACCTGGTCGATGCTGCCGGCGAACTTGACGATGCTCGAAGGGCGGCCGGCCGTGAGGGCTTCGCGCGTACGACGGGCGATGGCGGTGCCGGAGGCGTAGACTTCCCAGCAGCCGGGGTTGCCGCAGCCGCAGCGAGGGCCGTCCATCGTCAGGGGGATATGACCGAGCTCAGCCGCGTTACCGTTGGAGCCGCGCATCAGGCGGCCGTCGATGACCGCGCCGCCGCCGATGCCGGTGGAGACCGTGATGTAGACGACGTTCTTCTTGCCCTTGCCAGCGCCGAAGCGGTATTCGCCGAGAGCGGCGGCGTTGCAGTCGTTGTCGATACGCGCAGGCAGGCCGCCGAAAGAATTGCTCAGGAAGTCCGTGATCGAGAAGCCGGTCCATCCCGGGAGATTGGGCGAGCCGTCGACGCAGCCGCGAGCGATGTCGAGCGGGCCAGGCGAAGCGACGCCGATGGCGACGAAGTCGACGGGCTTCAGCTTCAGTTCGGCCAGGAGCTGGTGGGCGGCCTCGGCGACGCGTTCGCAGGCCTGCTGCGGGCCCTTTTCGGCGAACGTCTCGACGCGGCCGGAACCGAGGACGGTGCCGTCCTGGTTGACGACGCCAAAAGCGAACTTCGTGCCGCCGAGGTCAAAGGCCAAAACTTTGCGCATAGGAATAGAAAGGTCAGTCGCGAGCCGGGCGCGCGAAGTCATCTTGCAGGCGGACGACGTCGGTCAGGTCAGGCGTGGAAGACTCGATCAGCACGCTGTCCTCGAGGGCCTCGAAGCGGTGGATGGTCCGGGCGGGGATATGGACGGTGCGGCCAGGCAGCCACTCGGATTGATCGGCGGACGTGATGAGCGAGGCCGAAGGCGTCTCGCCGGGCGCGAGCGCGCGGAACGTCAGGACCATCTTGCCGGAAACCAGATAGAGCGTCTCCGTCTTGCGCTCGTGGTACTGGAGGCTGAGACGGCAACCCTTCTTCACCTCAAGGATCTTCCCGGCGTAGGCGGATTGGTCGGCAAACCAGACTTCACGCCCCCACGGCTTCTCCACGGTCTTCGGGGTGTGCAACGGATCGGCCATGCCAGAGGTCTGTCGAAAAACGTGCCGTTAGCCAAGCAAATCCCCGAAGAAGTCGGGTTGGTCCATCGCGCCGACCAGCGGCTGCACCAGTCGCTCCGCATCGATTGCGACCCGGTTGACGTCGGGCGAGACGCGGTGCATCGCCAACGCCCGGTCGGGCGCGGTCACGGCGAGACGCGCGAAATCCTGGACATCGAAAGCCTTCTCGGAGAGCCAAGCCTGGCGATCGGCACCGGCGAGCACGACCGGCATGCGCGAATGAACCTCTCCCGCTTCGCGGTTAGGCGCGACCGTGACGAGGCAGAGCGTACGACGATGCGAGCCATCGGCGGCGAGGTGGAGCGACCAGAGACCGCCGACCGCCAGCGGGCCGCCGTCGGCCGCTCGGAAATAGTACGGGGACTTCAGCTTCCCTTCCGTCTTCCACTCATAGTAGCCGTCAATCGGGATGACGCAGCGGCGGTGGCGGGCCGAGTCGCGGAACGTCGGGCGGTCGAAGATCCCTTCGGCGCGGGCGTTAGCGTGACCTTCCTGTTCGTCGGCCGGAGCCCAGGCCGGGACGAAGCCCCATGGCAACGCCTCCGTACGGAGCACGCCCTGCTCCCGGCGGACGGAGACGAGCGACGTACCCGGCGAGATGTTATAGCGCGGCGAGACCTCGGCCGGGGGTGCACCGAGGCTCCTGACGATCTCTTCCCAACGGGAGAACTGGGTGACGCGTCCGCACATGTTCCGGCTTACCAATGCGGCGGGCGTTCGTCGGCCGGCGGGGCCTGGTCGCCGGCGTCGGCGGACTGGGAGAGCTTGGCTTCGGTACGGGCCAGACGGTCGGAGAGCTTCGAGACCTCCCGGGAAAGCTCCAGGATCATCCGGTCCTGCTGCTCCACGTGCCGCTGCAGGAAAGTGAGGCGCTCTTCGAGGTCGCGGAGACGGACGTCCATGCGGCGGACGATGGCGGCGTAGCCGGCAGGGGCAAGCCGATGCCGGCGTTATATGATAAATACGACGGA
>CAIXQT010000317.1 GCA_903921665.1 uncultured Opitutia bacterium | reverse complement strand
GCGAGGCGCGTCCCGTCACGGCAGAACTCGGCGGCCGACATCCCCGCCGGCGCGGGTGCGCTACCTTGCCAACCGGGTTTGCCGATGGTCCATCGGACGCCTTGCGTATCCGTCAGCATCACTCCCGCCCCGGGCACGTTGCTCAGCGATCCGACGGCCGTCGCCGGATCCTCGTGCTGGGTCAAGGCCTCGCGGAGGCTGCGTCCGAAGGGATGGAGATTGGTGTTCACCAACGCGAAGAGCGCCCGACGGGCATCCGCGGGCAGCGCGGCCAGCTGCTCGGGGTTGCCGAGGCGCGGGCTTTCGAGGGTCAGCGTGCCGGTCTTGTCGAAGACGACCTGGCGGACGCGCAGGGCGCGTTCCCAGACGCGATGATCGCGGAGGTAGACTCCGGCGCGGCGCAGCGTGCCGACAGCGAGCTCGGTCGCGAGCGGGAAGGCCAGCCCGATGGCGCAAGGACACGAGACGATGAGGATCGAGATGGCCGCCTGCAGGGCCTGCGGCCAGTCGCCGGTGAGCGCTCCCCGGAGTCCGAAGGCCAGGGCCGCAAGCGTGAGGACGACGCCGAGGTAGAGGCTCAGGATGCGTTCGAGCTGACGGGGGACGAAGGCGCCGTCGCCGCCGGCCTCGGTGAGCTTGCACAGCATCGAGTCGGCCCATGTTTCGGTGGCTTCGAGGCGGAGCGGCGTCGCGCCGATGTTGAGCGCGCCGGAAGGCACGAGTCGTCCGGCCGGATACGCGACGGGTTCGGATTCGCCGTTGATCCAGGCGAGGCTAAGCTCGGCATCCTGCTGAAGCAGGCGACCGCAGACCGGGGCGACTTGTCCGCCAGGGACGGCGAAGATCTGGCCAGGCTGAAGGGACTCGACCGGGATGCGCCGGAGCGGCGTGGGGCTGTCCGCCGTCGCGTAGAGATCGACGGGGCGGAGCGAGGGCGAACTGGCCGGCAGGCGGCGACGATTCTGCTCGATGGCTCGCTCCTGCGTCCATCGGCCCACCAGCATCAGGAACGTGAAGAGGCAGACGAAGTCCCAGTATTCCAAGCTGGGCAGATTCAGCGCCCAGCCGACGAACGCGGCGAGGTAAGCGCTGATGAGGCCCAAGGCGATCGGCAGGTCCATGTGCAGCTTGCCGCGCCGAAGCGAGGCCCAGGCTCGGGCCGCGAAATAACTGCCGCCGACGAGCATCGAGAGCGTCGCGAAGAATGCCGCAAGCAGTCGGAAGAGCTCGGCGAACTGCTCATCCTGCTTCATGCCCAGGTAGGCTGGCACGGAGTTGAGCATGGCGTTCATCGCGAACGCTGCGCACAGGCCGAGCCGCGTGGTCAGCCCGTCGTCTTCGCGATGGTCTTCCCCGTCGTTCGGCACGATCAGGTAGCCGAAGCCGGCGAGCTTCGTCGCGGCCGTCGTCAGGTCGGCGCCGGCCTGCCATTCGAGGCGGACCGTGCCGCGATGGGCGTTGACGCGTCCGGCGAGCACGCCGGGCGTCTCGGTCAGCAATTTCTCGATCAGCCAGACGCAGCCCACGCAGGACAGGCCGCGCAAGGCCACGCGCAGGCTCCGCCGCCCGGATCGGTCGCCGACCGTCTGGGCCTCGCGCAGCCAACCGAAGTCATGCGAACCGAGGATGGTCTCGTTGACCGGGGCGATCG
>CAIXQT010000316.1 GCA_903921665.1 uncultured Opitutia bacterium | reverse complement strand
GGCGGGGGGCTGCCTTAGGCAGGCAGACGATCCTCAGGACGGAACTCCCAGGAGATGCGACCTTCGATGACTTCGCGCAGGGCGATGTCTTCAGGGGAAAGCTTTTCGAACACGTCGCCCAGGGTGTGGTTATACTTGGGCGGCTGGACGGAGTAGTCGGCCGTGCTGCGGAGCTGCTTCACGCGTTTGGAGATCACGTTGATGAGAATGTTCGCATCAGGGATGACTTTACGGGCATCTTGGAGGTAATCGTCGCGCATGGTAGGTTTTCCGACTAAGGAACCACTGAACCTAGGGTAGCACCCCCCTCTGGCAAGCGATTTTTGGGGCCTAAAAATGCCTTTGCCCTGCGAAAACAGTGGGGTAAGGTGCCCGGAGATGTCTAATCCTGAGCCCTACGGTCAGTCCATGAAGTCTAAAGGCGGCTTTTCCCGCCTCTTCAGCGCGCTGAGATATACCTGGGATGGACTGCGGGCGGCCGCAAAGCATGAGGAAGCCTTCAAGCAGGAGCTCATGGTGGTCGTGCCGCTTTCGATCATCGCTTGGTTCGTCCCGGTCAGCCTGCTCGAAAAGGCCCTGCTCTTCTCGGTGCTCCAACTAATCCTGATCGTCGAGCTCATCAACTCGGCCATCGAGGCCAATACCGACCACATTTCGCTCGAACGTCACCCTTTGGCCAAGCGGGCCAAGGACATGGGCAGCGCGGCCGTCTTCCTCACCATCGTCATCGCCCTAGCCATCTGGGGCTCGGTGCTCTGGCTGCGGTTCGGAGCCAAGTAATCCGGGCACAAAAAACCCGCCGTTTTGCGGCGGGTTTTTGCTAAGGTCGTGAAACCGAGGCTTAGGCCTTGGTGACGAGGCCGGCCTTGAGGGCCTTGACCGAAACCCACTGGCGCTTCACCGAGCCGTTAGGCTGGAGGACGCGGATGCGCTGGACGTTCGGCTTGAACGTGCGCTTGGTCTGCTTCACGAGCTGGAAGCCGATACCGCCGCTCTTCTTGGACTGACCGCGGTGAATGATTCGGCGGCCCTTGACGGGGCGCTTGCCGGTGACGCTGCAGATACGGGACATAGTGTTCGGGCTCCTTTTGGAAAGTCGGAGCAAAGGAGTGCCGAGGCCGTTGGCAAGCGGTAATTACCCCTTAAGTCCGCTTCAAAGCCCGATCGAGGCCCTGAAGGCCCGCCGAAAGGGCGTCGGGCGGGGTCAAAAGGCTCAAAACCACGCTCGGGACGGTGGCCGGCATGCCATAGAAATAACCAGGGTGAGCCCAGACGCCTTCGCTCAGGGCATTCATCAGGAAGCGATCCTCGTGGACGCCAGGGGGCAAGGTCAGGATCGCCGTCCATCCCGCAGGGCGCGGCAAGACCGTGCAACCGGAAGCCGTCGAAGCAGCCCAAGCACGCAGCGAGGCCTCCCCTTGGCTGACGCGAGTACGGACCAGCGCGCGGAGCGGCTCGGCACGGCGCAGGAGATCCGGCAAAGCGAGCTGGGCCGGCGTGTTCACCGAAAGGAAGGCGTCGGCGATGTGCTCGAGTCGGCGGCAGGCTTCGAGGGTCGAAGTGGCCGGGCCGGCGACGACGATCCAGCCGAGCTTGAGCTGCGGCGCGAGCGCGACCTTGGAGAGTCCGCTCAGGACGAAGGTCATCACGTTGGCTTCACCCGCCCAAGTACCCGGAGAGGCGACGCCTTCGGCGGGATAGTCGAGGAAGACTTCGTCGCAGACGATCGCGAGGCCGTGCTTCAGGGCGAAGCCACGCAGCACGTCGCGATCACGACGGCCCACGAACGCGCCGGTCGGGTTGGACGGATTGATGCAGAGGACGGCGCGCGTCTGGCGGTTGACGCTCAGCGTGGCGGCGTCGATGACCCATTCGCCGGCAAGCTGGACGAGCTGATAAGGGCGCAGCGTCACGCCTTCGAGCGCGGCGATGACTTCGAGCAGCGGATAGGCCGGCTCCGGCACGAGCACTTCGTCGCCCGGATTGCAGAGCAGCTTGAAGATCCAGGAGTAGGCCTCGCTGGTGCTCGCCGTCAGGAAGAGCTGGTCGACCGGCACGCGGGCGCCGCGCGAAGAGTAGTAATCCGAAATCGCCGTGCGGGCCGAAGCCAGGCCGAGCGGATTCGGGTCCTGACGCTGGATACCGTCGCGACGAAGCAACGGGCCGAGGTCGGCGGCGGACCACGCGAAGCCTGCGTTGGCCGGGTTGGAATCGGAGAGGTCGAGCACCGGCTGACCGGATGCGAGACGCTTCGCCTTGGCCTTGCTCAGGGCGTTGATCGTGTCGGCGAAAGCCAGGCGGGTGCTGAACATGGGCGGGAGAGTCGGCAACAAGGTGAGACAAGCGAGGCAAAAGGCGGCCTCTGGCCGCCGCCTCCCAATTCCAGATTGAACTCATCCCCTCCCCCTCCAAAGGTGTCCCTATGTCCCAGCAAGTCCTGAAGCCTCGCGTCCGCGGGTTCATCTGCATCACCTCCCACCCCGACGGCTGCGCCGCGGCGGTCCGCGAGCAGATCGCCTACGTCAAGTCCCGCAAGCCCATCCAAGGCGGCCCTAAGTCGGTCCTGGTGATCGGCGCCTCCACGGGCTACGGCCTCTCGTCTCGTATCTCCGCCGCCTTCGGTTCCGGCGCCGCCACGCTCGGCGTATTCTTCGAACGCAACGGCGAAGGCGACAAGCCTGGTTCGCCCGGCTGGTATAACACCGCCGGCTTCCACGCCGAAGCGAAGAAGGCCGGCCTCAAGGCCGTCTCGATCAACGGCGACGCCTTCTCGGCCGAGCTCAAGGCTCAGGTCGTCGAAGCGATCAAATCGAAGATGCCCGGCGGCAAGATCGACCTCGTCGTCTACTCGCTCGCCTCCCCGCGCCGCACCGCTCCGGACGGCGTGACCTACAAGTCCGTCCTCAAGCCGACCGGCGCTCCTTTCCACGCCAAGAACCTCGACACCGACAAGAAGGTCGTGAACGAGGTCACCCTCGAGACCGCTTCCGCCGATGACATCGCGCAGACGGTCAAGGTCATGGGTGGCGAAGACTGGGAAATCTGGATGAACGCCCTCGACGGCGCCGGCGTCCTCAAGGAAGGCTGCCAGACGGTCGCCTATTCCTACATCGGACCGCAGGTGACCTGGCCGATCTACAAGGACGGCACCATCGGCAAGGCCAAGGAAGACCTCGAGCGCGCCGGTCGCAAGATCGACGACCTGATGAAGCTTCACCGCGGCCGCGCCTTCGTGTCCGTGAACAAGGCCGTCGTCACGCAGGCCAGCTCCGCCATCCCGGTCGTCCCCCTCTACGTCTCGCTGCTCTTCAAGATCATGAAAGCCAAGGGCACGCACGAAGGCTGCATCGAGCAGATCCAGCGCCTCTTCGAGAAGCAGATGTACAACGGCAACGCCCTCGACTTCGACGAAAACGGCCGCGTCCGCATCGATGACTGGGAAATGGCGCCCGACGTCCAGAAGGCCGTCTTCGAAGCCTGGCCGCACGTCACGACGGAGACCTTCGACGCGCATGCGGACTTCGCCGGCTACCAGACCGACTTCATGAAGAACTTCGGCTTCGGCCTCGCCGGCATCGATTACGAGGCCCCGACCGAAGTCGAACGCCCCATCGAGGACGCTTAAGTGGCCAAGGTCTTTTCCATCGCGAACCAAAAGGGCGGCGTCGGCAAGACGACCACCACCGTGAACCTCGGCGCCGGGCTCGCGCGCCTCGGCATCCCGACCCTCATCGTCGACCTCGACGCCCAAGCCAACGCGACCAGCGCGCTCGGCATCGAGAAGACGGAAGGCAAGTCCCTCTACAAGGTCCTGCACGGCGAAGCCAAGGCCGCCGACATGATCGTCGCGACCTCCACCGAGAAGCTCGACCTGATCCCGTCCGAAGTCGACCTCGCCGCCGTCGAATCCGAACTCTCACAGGCCGAGAATTATCTCGGTCGCCTCCGCGAAGCCCTCGCGCCCGTCATCGCCTCCGGCAAATACAAGGCCATCCTCATCGACTGCCCGCCTGCGCTCGGCATGCTCTCGATGAACGCGCTCGGCGCTTCCGACCACCTGATCGTCACCCTGCAGACCGAATACCTCGCGATGGAAGGCCTCGGCCAGATCCTCGGCGTGGTCGATCAGCTCAAGGCCGCCGGGGCGAGCGACAAGCTCACGGTCGGCGCGATCGTGATGACGATGTACGACGTGCGCACGAAACTCTCCCGCCAGGTCGTCGAGGAAGTGAAGACCCACTTCCCCGCCCTCGTGATGGACGCCATGATCCCGCGCACGATCCGCCTGTCGGAGTGCCCGAGCCACGGCCAGACGATCTTCCAGTACGACATCCACTCCCCAGGCTCCGTCGCCTACGACGCGCTCGCCAAGGAGTTCGCCAAGCGCTTCGCGCTGAAGTGAGCGGCGCCGGCCAGCCGCGCGTCCGAAAGGTCGGAAGCTTCGAAGAACTGCTGACCGCAAGGTTCGCCGACGGCGTCAACGCGCTCTGCTGGGAACGCACGCTGCCCGGCGACTTCGCCGAGGTCATCGCGAAGCTCGGCCCGGGCGAAGGCATCGTGCCGCTCGAGGATGAACGCATCCGCGCGCTCGACCTGACGCCGGCCGGTCGCCTTGCCGCCGCGGCGATGCTCGCGGACCAGCAGCTCCTCCGCGATCACGACCTCGCTCCGTCGCTCAACTGCGTCTACGACTGCGTGCGCGACCCTGACGCCGGCACCGTCCCGACGGACGTCACGTCCTTCCACGTCGACAGCGCGCCCGTCGAGGTCGACACGTGGCTCTGCACCTATCACGGCGCCTGCAGCGAGGGCCTCCGCAATGAAGACGCCTTGCTCAAGGTTTCGATACCCGAGATCCGCGCGGTGTTGCTTAAAGAATACGGAGGGGCGGACGACGCCGGCTTCGCCGAGTTCCTGCACGAGCACAGCTATGATTCGCACTTCGCGCCGAAGCCGGGCGCGACGCCCTACCACTTCGGCACCTTCGCGCTCTGGCGCATCGCCACCCGCTGGCCCGGCAGCCCCGTGCCGCCCTGCATTCACCGCGCCCCGGAAAACCATCCCGGCTCACCGCGCCTTCTGCTGATCAGCTGAGTTATTTGACCAGCGTCAGCTTCGACGGGTAACGGCGGTCGGCGTTCCATTCGCCGAGATAGATGTCACCGGCGGAATCGACGAAGAGGTCGTGGCCGTGCTTGAAAATCGGCTGGGCCTGCGTGAGCGGCTGGAGCCTGCCGTCGACGACCTTGGGCTCGTTGCCACCAGGGGCGCTGAGGACTTTCTTCGTGACCCGATCCAGCACGAGCAGGAAACCCGACTGCGAGAGGCGCTTACCCTTGGCGTCCTTGCTCCAGCAGACGGCGGTATAGATCTTGTCGCCGCGGAAACAGAGCTGGCCAGCGAAGGCTCCGGGTAGGTCGAGGGTGTCGACATATTTGCCGTCCAAGGTGAACGCCTTGAGCTGATTCTGGCTGCGCGAGGGCACCCAGACGAGGGGCCCACGCGGATCGGCAGCATCGATGGAGATGCCGTGGGCGTTGCTGAGATTGGAGGCGTCCTTCGTCGGACCGCCCCATTTCTTCAACAGTTTCCCATCAAGCGAGAACTCGTAGATGAGATTCGATCCGTAACCATCGGCGATGAGCAAGGTGCCGGCCGGCGTCCAGGCGACGTCGCACGGCATGAACTTGCCGTCGCTCAGCCCCAGCTCATTCGGGGTCGGGAACTTGCGGACGACCTTGCCCTCGGTCGTCAGCAGCGTCACGCGACCCTCGACCGCGGAGGGATTCCAACCTTCGGCCGCCATGTGCCAGCCCGAGTCGACGTGCACGAGGTATTCTACGCCGTCCTTTTCAAAAATCTCCAGGCCATGGCCGCCGCCGAGGCCGGCGCTGATCGAACGGACATAGCGGCCGTCCTTCTCGAAGACGATGAAGTCATTCTTCGGATGATCGGTGACCAGATAGATCCGGCCCGACTTGTCTTCGGCGAGCGCGTGCGCGTTGACGATCGGCGCGACGGCCGGGTCGGCCTTGGCCCATCGCAAGTCGAGGGAGTAACGCTGGCCGCCATGGCCCAGGATGACCGGACGGTCTTCGGCGAAGGCGGCAAGGCAGAGCAGACAGGCGAGCAGGCGCATGAGGTCAGGGGGATATCCCTGACCATGGCCGCGACGGCGAAGCAGGCAAGACCCGGCGAGGCCTCTTCTAAGGCTCTACTCGAACGCCCCTTGCCTTCACCCGTCCGACGGGTTGGATGAAGCCATCCCATGCGTAGTAAGCTCCTCGGACTCCGCCCCTACTTCATCGCCGCCGCCGTCGGCACGATCCTCATCGTCGACCTCTCCAACCAATGGGAGGTCCCGATCGCCCAGCTGCCCAGCGAACTGCACG
>CAIXQT010000315.1 GCA_903921665.1 uncultured Opitutia bacterium | reverse complement strand
CCCCCGGAACGATGCTCCGGTAGGACTCGAGGACGATGGTGCGGGTGATGAGCGGCTTGGTCGGCACGGTCGTGCGGACCGGATTGCCGAGGTAGCGTTCGGTGGGCGGGGCATTATCGACCATCTGCGAAAGGTGGACGCGGTAGACGTCTTCGAGTCCCGGTTCGGCGGCGGCTTCGTCGGTCGTCACGACGATCTCGACCTTCACCGCCGCGCAGTCTTTAGGAAGCGCGACGAGGCCCACGACAGACTGGCCTTCAGTGCCGCCGGACAGCGACCAGACCGGGAGGTAGGTCGTTCCGTTGGTCATATTGACCAAAGAGGGCTTGCCCGTCGCGATCGAGAGCTGATGGGCCGTCAGGACGATTGGGTCATGGCCTGCGGCGAGGCCTTGGGCGATCGAGGCCAGGAGGACGAGTAGCGTGCGAATGACTTTCATGGGGTGAGCGGAGTGTCGGGTTGTAGGGCCTAATAGCAAGCCAGCGGACCCGTACCCCTAGCCAATCATCCGGTCTCCGTGCATGGGTAGGGACGGCTCTCCGAGCCGTCCGCATGCTTTAGCCGTTTTACCTCTTTATCGGAGGTCGCTTGGCGGCGGGCTCGGAGAGCCCGCCCTACCATTTGCTATGACCTACTTTCCCGCCTTCACCACCGCCGGATGCGCCAATGAATTCCAACACGCGTCGAAGAGCTTGGCGTCGGGTTCGCCGTCGGTGACGACGAAGCGATAGCGGGTGACGTAAGGTTTGCCAGGTTCGATCGAGAAGGGGCCGAGCTTCTGGGGTACGATCGAGAAGTAGGGCATGTCCGGATGAAGTCGCAGGGGCATCGGGAAGCGGAAGTTGTCAGGGAAGCCCAACACGGCCATGCCGGAGAGGCCGGCGCTGGTCTTGCCGCCGAGATAACACCAGCGGGCGCGGGTACCGTCGCCTTTCTTGCGGTCAGTGATGCCCTCGGAGGTCAGGAAGCGGGCGCCGTCCTTGCCGTCCCATGCCTCAGGTCCGCGGAGGCCGAAACTTCCGTAGTGATACTGAGGCAGCTCGAGCGGGTCGTTCGTCGCGCACGCCTGTTCGGTCGTGAGATCGAACACATGCATGGGCTTAGGCGCGTCGGGGATATCGTAAAGGCGCAGGCTCCAAGAGTCCCATAGGGCCGTGGTCTCCTTCGGTCCGGTCAGGTCGACCATCCCGGTCATGGCGTCAAGCTTCTCGTAGACGGGGCAGGCATCCCCAGGCTTTCCGAAAAGTAATCCGAAGCCGTACCCAGCGCCATCCACTCGTCCCTTCTTGTTCTGCATGTTCCAGAAGTCGGTGGTGCGGCCTTGGAAAATCGCCTTGGTATAAGGCGTCCAGATACCGTGGTGGTGCGGATGATTGGCCGGGTAGTCGCCGGTGACGATGGCGCCGGAAGGCGAGCGGACCGGATGCAGGTAGCCGGCGCGCAAGATGTCGTCGCTGATCTCGGGACGTGGCTTCCTTTTCTTATCCGTGCGATAATTCAGCACTTCGCGGCCGTCGATGGACATCGTCACGCCGTCCTGGCCTTTCACGTTTCCAAGCACCTTCCCTGGGTTGTCATTTTCGCGGATATCTAAGGAGGTCGTCTTGTTCGCCGGCACGAAACCGAGCACAAGAATCAGGTGTCGGACCGGGTCCTGCGGCGTCTGACCGGCGGCGATAGCGGCGTTTTCGACATTCATTCGTTCCATTTCCCGGAGCATCTCGGCTTGCGGCCGAAACTGCGGATTCATGTTTTCCTCCTGCAGGGGGTAGATCTTGCCCGCCGCATCGAAGGCGCAGAGGCGCTTGAGATTCCTCTGAACGATGAACGGATAAAGGGGTACCCTTACGATCAGCGCTGCTCGATCGACAGGGGCCGGCGCGATGGTGAT
>CAIXQT010000314.1 GCA_903921665.1 uncultured Opitutia bacterium | reverse complement strand
TTAGATGACACCTTCCCTCGCCCTCATCGTCGGCACGCGCCCCGAGTGCATCAAGCTCGCGCCGGTGTTCGCCGAACTGCGTCGCTCCGGCAAGGTGCGCCCGTTGCTGGTCTCGACCGGACAGCATCGCGAGCTGCTCGACCAGGCACTGGCTTCGTTCGGGCTCAAGCCCGATGTCGACCTCGGCCTGATGCAGCCCGGTCAGTCTTTGCCGGACCTCTCGGGTCGCGTGCTGACCGGTGTTTCCACCTGGCTCGCCGAAGCGAAGCCCGCCGCGATCCTCGTGCAGGGCGATACGACCACGGTGCTCGGATCGGCGATGGCCGCTTTCTATGCCGGCATCCCCGTCGGCCATGTCGAAGCCGGCCTGCGTACCGACGACCTCCGCTCACCGTTTCCCGAGGAGATGAACCGTCGCGTGACTTCGACGCTCGCTCGCTGGCACTTCTGCCCGACCGAACAAGCCAAGGCGAATCTCCTGCGCGAAGGCATTCCGGCCGCGCACTGCCACGTCACCGGCAATACCGTCATCGATGCCTTGCTCGCCACGCGCGCCCGGCTCGGCGGCATCGAAGCCGCCGCCGTCGGTGCTCGCCTCGGCGTCGCCCCGACCTTCGTCGCCTCGCATCTCGCTTCGCCGAAGGCGCGCTGGATCCTGGTCACCGGGCATCGCCGTGAATCGTTCGGACCAGGCTTCGAGCATCTCTGCCGAGGCATCCGCCAGCTGGTCGACGCCCATCCCGATCTCGGCGTCGTCTACCCTGTTCACCTCAACCCGCAGGTCCAGGAGCCGGTCCGTCGTCTGCTCGGCGGCCACCCGCGCATCGCGCTTGCCGCACCCGCGGCCTACGAGGATTTCGTCTGGCTCATGGACCGCTCCGCTTTCGTGCTGACCGATTCCGGTGGCGTGCAGGAAGAAGCACCTTCGCTGGGCAAGCCCGTGCTCGTCATGCGCGATAACACCGAGCGCCCCGAAGGACTTGCCGCCGGCACCAGCGAACTCGTCGGCACGGACCCCGTCCGCATCGTCGCCGCCGCGACCCGTCTCCTTACCGACTCCGCCGAATACGCCCGCCGTTCCCAGCTCCGTAATCCTTATGGTGACGGCACCGCCGCCGCTAAGATTGCGCGGGTGATGGAAGCGGCGCTGTAAGCCGCAATAAGTTTCAGGCATTCATGGCCTTGGGTAGGGACGTGATTGCCATCACGTCCGTTCGCCAAGAGATGGTGAAGGCCGATTGTTTTAGCTAAGACCCGACGACTTACCTCCTGCGGTCTCGAACGGCGGCGATGGCAATCGCCGCCCTACCTAAGACATCCGGCCTCTTCCTCCGGCCATTGACCCCCTTGCCCCCTTGCCCCCGTGCCAGCTTGCCCCCTAAATTAGTTGCGCCTCCTTTATTTCCATCAGCATTTCGCGACCCCTCGGGGCGCGGGTGGCACGCGCTCCTATGAGTTCGCGCGGGCGCTGATCGCCCGCGGGCATCAGGTGACGATGGTCTGCGGCGCGCATCAGTTCAGCGGGCTGGAGCTGCCGTATGACTCGGGGCGCGGCTGGCATCGTGGCCGGGTCGATGGCATCGACGTCATCTCATTGCCGCTCGCCTACTCGAACCGCGATTCGTTGCTACGCCGGGGCTGGACCTTCCTCCGCTTCGCCCTGCGTTCCGTCCGCCTCGCCCTCGAACTCGACTGCGACCTGGTCTTCGCGACCTCGACCCCGATCACGGCGGTCATCCCGGGCCTCGCCGCCAAATGGTTGCGCGGTAAGCCCTTCGTCTTCGAGGTGCGGGACCTCTGGCCTGAACTTCCCCGCGCGCTCGGCCTGCGCAATCCGTTCCTCCTCGGCGGCATGTCGCTCCTGGAATTCCTCGGCTACCGGTCAGCCGACGCCTGCGTCGGTCTGTCGCCCGGCATCGTCGAAGGTATCCGCTCCCGCTCCGACGAGCGTCTGCCGGTCGCGATGATTCCGAACGGCTCTGACCTCGAGCTCTTTCATCCGTCCCAGCGCGCCCGGCTGACCTTGCCCGGTATCGGACCGGACGATTTCGTCGCGGGTTTCACCGGAGCGCATGGCCCCGCCAACGGACTCGACGCCTTGCTCGACGTCGCCGTGGAACTCAAGCGTCGTGGCGACGAGCGCGTGAAGCTCGCGTTCATCGGCGACGGCAAAGAGAAGGAGCGCCTCGCCGCTCGCGCCGCCGAGCTCGGCCTGACCAATTGCCTCTTCTTCGCGCCGGTGCCCAAGGCCGAGCTCGGGCCGATCACCGCTTCCCTGGACTGCGG
>CAIXQT010000313.1 GCA_903921665.1 uncultured Opitutia bacterium | reverse complement strand
AGCACATCTTCCATGCCGTACAGGCCGGCGGGCTGGCTCTTCAGCCAGCGGGCGGCGCGGACGGCGCCACGCGCGAAGATTTCGCGGTTGGAGGCCTTGTGCGTGAGTTCGAGACGTTCGCCTTCGGCGGCGAAGAGGACGGTGTGATCGCCCACGACGTCGCCGCCGCGGATGGCGTGCACGCCGATCTCATCGAGCGGGCGTTCGCCGACGAGTCCGTCGCGGCCGTGCTTGAGGGCTTCCTTGGCGAGCTTGCGCTCTTCGAGGAGGATCTTGAGGAGCGTCTCGGCGGTGCCGGAGGGCGCGTCCTTCTTGAGGCGGTGGTGCATCTCGAGTACTTCGACGTCCCAGCGGCCGGCGTCGGCGAGCGAGCGTGCGGCTTGGCGGACGAGCGCGTTGAGGAGCGTGACGCCCACGGAGTAGTTGCCGGCCCAGACGACCGGGAGGCCCTGGATAGCGGCGGTGATAGCGGCCTTCTCTTCGGCCGTGTGGCCGGTGGTGCCGATCACGAGCGGCTTCTTGTGCCGGGCGCAGAGCTGCGCGACGGCGAGGGTCGCGGAGTGGAACGAGAAGTCGATGACCACGTCGGCCGAGCCGATATGCGCGGCGATATCATCGCCCTGGTCGACGCCGGCGGCGATGACGGCCTTCTCGGAGACCGCTACGTTGGCGATGGCGAGGCCCATGCGGCCCTTGGCGCCGTTGAGGAGGATGCGGATAGGCTGGCTCATCGGAGAGAGGCGAGGGTGGCGTCGGCGACCTTCTCGACGAGGAGGCGGTTGGCCTCGGACATCTCGCAGAGGGGCAGGCGGACTTCGTCCGAACGGATGATGCCGTCGCGCATCATGCAATGCTTCACGGGCACCGGATTCGGTTCGACGAAGAGGGTCTTGAAGATTTCGGCGAGCTTATCGTGCAGCACCTTGGCTTCGGCGAACTGCTTCGTGCGCGCGAGCTTGGCGAGCTTGGCCACCGGGCCGGGGATGAGGTTCGAAGCGACCGAGATGATGCCTTGGCCGCCGACTTCGGCGAACGGCAGGGTCAGGGAGTCGTCGCCGCTGAGGACGATGAACTCCGGATCGGACTCGCGCACGAGGCGCGCGGCCTTCTCGACCTGGCCGCCGGCTTCCTTGATGCCGATGATGTTCGGGTACTTCTTGCGCAGGCGCAGGGTGGTCTCGACGGTGATCTCGATGCCGCAACGGCCCGGGATGGAATAAAGGATGATCGGCTTCGCGGTCGACTCGGCGAGCAGGGCGAAGTGGCGGAAAAGGCCTTCCTGGCTGGGCTTGTTGTAATACGGGGCGACGAGCAGGAACGCGTCGGCGCCGGCTTCGTCGGCGCGCTTCGTGAGGTCGAGCGCTTCGGTCGTGGCGTTGGAGCCCGTGCCGGCCATGACCGGGACGCGGCCGGCGGCGAACTCGACCGTCTTGCGGATGACGTCGATGTGCTCGTCGTAGTCGAGGGTGGGGGACTCGCCGGTGGTGCCGACGGCGACCAGGCCGTCGATGCCGGCTTGGATCTGGAATTCGACCAGCTTCTTCAGGTCATCCCAGGCCACCGCTCCGTCGAGGAAGGGGGTGACCAAGGCCGTATGGGCTCCCACGAAAGCGCGGGGGCCGAAGGGACGGCGAGAGGAGTTGGAACCGGTCGAGGACATTGGGCTGGAGGAGACCCCTGAACCAACCGCCCCCTGCCGAAAGAGACAAACCCAAAAACCCCGCTGGCGGGCCTAAGCCCGCTTAAGGGGCCGGACCGATGAGGATTCGGTTGTTTTCCGTATCGGTCACGAAGAGACGACCGTCGGCTCCGATGCGGGCGCCGTGTGGGCGATTGAGCTGCGTGCCGGCCCAATCGGCGCCGACCGCGGAGCCCTTCTTGCCGTTACCGACGATCGTGCGGATGGTCTGGTTGACCGGGTCGAAGAGGCGCAGGCAATGGTTCTCCGTGTCGAGGATGAGCACGTTGCCCTTGGCGTCCATCGTCACGTATTTCGGGCCGCGCATCGTGGCGTCGGCCGCCGGGCCGTCGGTGGCGGGACCGGCCTTGCCGGCCTTGTTCACGACCACGTTGAGTTTGCCGTCCTTGATCGCCACGAGCGCGTTGCCGCCGCGAAGCAGCGCGTAGACCGTGCCGTCCTTCGCGACGCAGGTCGCGCGCACGTCGCCCATCGGGGAGTTGAGCGCGTCGTCGCCGTCCTTCGGGAGTCCGCGCTTGCCGTTACCGGCGAGGGTCGTGACCACGCGGGTCTTGAGGTCGATACGGCGCACGCGATGATTGCCGATGTCGGCGATGGTCATGAACGCGCCGTCCGGGCTGAGCGTGCCGCACATCGTGATGTTGAACTGCGCCTGCTCGGCGGGCCCGCCGTCGCCGCCGAAGCCGGCCTTGCCCGTGCCGGCGAAGAGCGTCGCGACGTGCGTCTTCGGATCGAGGCGGACGATACGGTGCTGGAAGCTGTCGGCGAGGTAGATGGCGCCATCCGGGGCGATGGCGATGTCGTGCATGCCGTTGTAGACGGCGGGCGAGAGGTCGAGCAGCTTGGCGGGCGCGGGGAGCTTCGGGGCCTTGCCCATGCTGTTCCATTTCACGCCCGAGACGTACTCGATCTTGCCGCCGTGCCATTTGAAGACGCGGTTGGCGGGCTGGAACTCGACGCCGTAGGCGTCGCCCTTCGCGTCGAAGGCGATGCTGAAGGGCTCGTGCAGGTCTTCGGTGCCGGGGACTTTGACGACTTCGATGCCGGCGAACGCCGAGGCGGCGCAGGCGAGCAGGGGGAGCAGGCGGGAGAGCATGCGTCGTTCTTAGTTTCCGTCCGCCGATGTTCAAGCCTCGGCGGGAAAATGGTTGGACCTCGGGCTCCTCGCCTCCACTTTGGCTTCTTCCCGTGCCTACGCCGCTTCCATTGATCGTCCGCGAACTCGGCGGCGCCGGCGCGCCGCTCGTGGTGTTGCATGGGCTACTGGGTTCGTCGCGCAACTGGCAGTCCGCCGGCGTGGCGCTCGCCGAACGCGGCCACCGCGTCCTGGCCCCGGATCTGCGCAACCATGGCTCTTCGCCTTGGGCGGATGATTGTTCCTATGTTGCCTTGGCCCGGGACGTCAGCGCGATGTTGGACGGCCTAGCGCTCGGCCCCGTGCACCTCGTCGGCCATAGCATGGGCGGCAAGGCCGCGATGCGCCTCGTGCTGGACCGGCCCGACCTCGTCGCGCGCCTCACCGTCGTGGACATCGCCCCGCGCGCCTATTCCGATCGCGTACGCGTCGAGTTCGCCGCCATGAACGCCCTCGACCTTTCCGCCGTTAAGTCGCGCAAGGACGCCGAGGAGAAGCTCGCCGCGCAGGTGCCTGAATGGGGCATGCGTCAGTTCATCCTCACCAATCTGGGACAAGATGCCGAAGGCCGCTGGCGCTGGACCGTGAACCGCGAGGCCCTCACGAACGCGCTTCCCGGAATCCTTGGAAATCCGCTGGCCGCCGGGGAAGCCTGGCATGGTCCGACGCGTTTCCTGCGCGGTGGGAAATCCCATTACATCCGCGACGAAGACGCCGCGACGATCCGGGCGCATTTTCCGCAGGCGGACATCATTACGCTCCCTGAAAGCGGGCATAATCCGCACTTCGAAGCGCGGGCTGGCTTCGTCGAGGCGGCGCTGGCTTAGGCCTGCGCGCGTCGGCTATCCCGGCGGCGCTTCCTGATATAAAGACCGATGCCGGTGAAGAGGGTCGCCAGGCAGATCATCACCCCGCCGCAGAGGATCAGCATCCTGAGCTTCAGGTCGTCGGGTAGCGGCGTGGCCGCGGTGATCAGCGGCGATTCGTCCTCCGCGATCATCATCACCCAGCGAGGCTTGGCGACGGGCTTCGTCTCGTCGTTGAGCCACAGCACGACCGTGTGCGGGCTCATCTCGGGGAGGCGGAGCAGGAACTTCGGCGACGCAGGCGTCCAGGTCCACTCGACGACCTCAAGCTTGTAGGCTTTCACCATCTCTTCCGGCGTGTGGCCGAGCGGGGCGGCCGGATCCAGTTTCGTCTCCGAGAAGAAGGAAGGCTCGCCGGCGACCTTGCCGAGCGACGCCGTCTCCTTGCCGGCAGAGACGAGGAAGAGCCCGTCGGCGGCCTGGGTGAGTTGCGCCCGGTTCTGCAGGTTGAAGTTGGCTTCCGTGTCGACGGTCAGGCGCAGGACGCAGGAGCCGTCGGGGCGGAGCGTGAGCTTCGCGAGCAGGAATTCGCCGTTATGCGCGCAGACGAACAAGGGGAGCACGAGGGCTCCCCAAGTCACGGCAAAGTGGCGCAGCGCGCGGATCACTTGCGATTCCAGCGCAGCACGCGACCGAACTGGTTCCACTCGGTCTCGAGGATGTTGCCGTCGTTGTCGAAGGTGATGCCGTGGGGCGAGGTCACGACGCCTTCGCGCCAGTCGGCCGGCTTCACGCCCGGGGTGTTGGTCTCCTTCTTGGTGCCGTTGGCGCCGGTGTTCTCGTTGGAGCCGAGTTCGGCCAGCATCTTGCCTTCCTTGTTCCAGACCGAGACGCGGCCGGCGATCTCGGCGACGCACATCAGCTCGCCGTGGAAGGAGGCGGAGGAGGGGTTGCGCAGGCCCTTGTTGGCGATCATCTGCGGGTTGGAGCCGTCGAGGTCGACGTGGAACATGCGGTTGTTGCCACGGTCGAGGCAGAGCAGGCGGGCGGGGGAGAAGCGGTTATCGACGAAGATCTTGTGGGTGTTGGCGAAGCCCTTGCCGTCGACGATCTGGGTGGGGCCGCCGAAGACCGACTTGAACTTGCCGTCCTTGTCGAAGACGAAGACCCAGCTCTTGCCGTAGCCATCGACGAGGAAGATGTCGCCGTTCGCGGCGACGTCGCAGTTGGTGAGTTTGAGGGCGTTCACGGCCTTGCCGTTCTTGTCCTTGGCCTTGCCCTTGTCGGAGGGGAAGGCGTCGGGCTTGATCTCCATGACCACCGTGCCGTCGAGCTTGGCCTTGATGAGGCGCTGTTCGTTGAGCACCGCGCCGTAGAGGAATTCGCCTTCGGCGGACTTGCGGATGACGAAGCCGTGGAGCGAGTTCGGGAGCGCGAGGGTCTTCACGTACTTGCCGTCCTTGCCGTAGACCTGGATGCCGGCGTCCTTCTCCTGGACGCTGACGTAGATCAGGCCGGCGGAGTCGACGGCGATCTCACCGTGGCCGTTGCCGATCTGGGCCTTGCCGGGAGGCGTGCCGAGGAAGTTGGGGGCGAAGTCATATTTCACTTCGGCGGCTTGGGAGAGGGAACACACGGTGAGGAGGGCGAGGAGTCGGAGGGTGGGCATGGGGGTGATGAAGGGGTAGGGGTAGGGGTTGTAGGTGGCAAATGGATTTCGGCATCGCTCTTTTATTGTATCTCCTGCCCCCACCCCTATCCCTACCCCCACCCCTAATATGAAATCCCTCCGTCTCCTCGCGGCGCTCGCCGCCCTCGTCGTCTCGGCCTCCGCCGCCGACGTCAAACTCGAGTCCGCCTTCAATGGCAAGGATCTCGCCGGCTGGAAGACCTCCGGCAGCGACGCCTTCTGGACCGTCGCGGACGGCGTCCTGACGGGGGCGAACGACGCGTCCTTCAAGGACTACAAGAAGGGCAATATGCTCTACACCGAGAAGTCCTACCAGGACGTCGTCATCGAGTGCGAATGCCGTTTCAACGGAGAGATCGACAGCGGCATCATGGTCCGCCGTGACGCCGCCGGTAAGAAGGACATCCAGATGCAGATCGGTGTTTCCCGCTCCCTGAAGAAGGACATGACCGGTGCTTTCTACATCGGCAAGTACCCCGAAGCCGGCTGGGCGCCGAAGGTCGCGACCCTCTGGAAGAACGGCGAGTGGAACAAGATCCGCTTCCAGGCCAAGGGCGACACCTATACCGTCTGGATCAATGGAGAACAGGTCTCCAACTACGTCGACGCCAACTATCCCAAGGCCGCCCCGGTGGGTCTCCAGGTGCACGGCAACGTGAAGATGAAGGTCGAGTACCGTAATATCTCGATCGCCGAGCTCAAGTAAGCCGCCGCTGCTTTTCAGTCCGAAAGGGCGGGGGAGCAACCCCGCCCTTTTTCATTGGGGAATGCCGGATGCATGCTTAATGAAAAGCATGCCTTCGTCGCTGCCCCGCCGTCGTTTCCTGCGTCAACTCGCCCTTGGCGTCGCGGTGGCGCCCTTCGTCGGCTGCGCTTCGCGTCAGGCCGGCTTCGAGGTCGGTATCGTCGCCGACCCGCAGTACGCCGACATCCCTGACCGCGGTACGCGCGCCTATCGCGCATCCGTCGCCAAGCTCGGCGCCGCCGTAGATCATTTCAACGGCCGACCGCTCGACTTCTGCGTGAACCTCGGCGACACCATCGACCGCGAATGGCGGAGCTTCGATGAGATCCTCAAGCCGCTCGCCGCGTCCCGCCATCGCTGGGAGCATGTCCTCGGCAACCACGATTTCGCCTTGCTGGACGGGGATAAGACGAAGGTCGATGCCCGTCTCGGCATCGCCGCCCGCCATCGTTTCTTCGACCGTCCAGGCTTCCGTTTCGTGGTGCTCGATACCGGGGCCGTGAGCACGTATGCGACGCTCGCCGGCAGCGCCGAGCGGGCTACGGCCGTGGCGGAGCTCGCCCGCGTGAAGGCGCGCAAGCTACCGCAGGCGCAGGATTGGAACGGGGCTGTCGGTCCGCGGCAGCTCGCCTGGTTCGAGCGGATCGCGGCCGACGCGGCGGCGAAGGGTCTCAAGGTCGTCGTGTGCGCGCATCACCCCGTCGCCCCCGCGGGATCATACGACGCATGGGACGCGACGGAAGTCCTCGCGGCGTTGGGCCGTCATCGGAACGTCGTCGCTTGGTTCAATGGCCATCATCATGACGGCGGTTTCTCCCGGGTCGAAGGACTCCCGTGCGTGACTTTTCGAGGCATGGTGGAGACTCCGGATACCAATGCTTACGCCACCGCCCGATTTCTTGACGACCGGGTCATCATCTCCGGGCAGGGCCGGGAGCCGTCGCGAGAGCTGATTTTCAGGATTTAAAGGATTTAAAACAGTCGTTTATATGATTTTAAGACCGAATTAATCCATTTAATTGGATACACCTCTTCTTAAGAGAAAAGTGCATATTTATTCGCAACCTGTCAGACATCTAACTGTCTCAAAGGCACCCCCCTCAGTCATATGAAACTCCATCGCAACTGTGAAGGAAACCACCCTGACGTTCTCAACGCGCTGAGCCGTCGAGACTTCATGCATATCGGCATGGTCGGCACGCTCGGCCTGAGCCTGCCGAACATGCTTCGCCTGAAGGCGCTGGAGATCCCCAGTGTCGAGTCCTTCAACGCGATGGCCGACTCCGTCATCCACATCTACCTGCCCGGCGGCATGGCGCAGCACGAGTCCTGGGATCCGAAGCCTTTCGCTTCGCCCGACTACCGCGGTCCGTACACTCCGATCAAGACTTCCATCCCCGGCGAATACGTCGGTGAGAAGTTCGTGAACATCGCGAAGATCATGAACAAGCTGACCGTCGTCCGTTCGATGACGCACGGCGAAGCGGCCCACGAGCGCGGCACGCACAACATGTTCACCGGCTACCGTCCGAGCCCGGCCATCAAATTCCCGAGCTACGGCTCCGTCATCTCGCACGAACAGGGCAGCCGTAACAACCTGCCGCCTTACGTCGTCGTCCCGAGCCAGAGCATCCCGGAACAGGGTACCGGCTACATGAGCAGCGCCTTCGGTCCGTTCGCGCTCGGTAGCGATCCGGCCTCGTCGAACTTCGCCGTTCGCGACCTCCTCGCCCCGAAGGACGTCACCACGCAGCGCTTCGACCGCCGCCGCAGCATGCTGGCCGCCGTCGACGAGCATTTCCGCGCCACCGAGAAGTCCGACGCCATCGGCGCCATGGATAGCTTCCAGCAGGCCGCCTACGGCCTCGTCAGCAGCGCCAAGGCCCGCGAGGCCTTCAACCTCTCCAAAGAATCCGACAAGCTGCGCGACGAGTACGGCCGCAACACCGCCGGACAGCGCTTCCTCCTCGCCCGTCGCCTCGTCGAGGCCGGCGTCCGCATGGTTTCCGTCACCTTTGGCGGCTGGGATCACCACTCGAACATCAAGGGCGCCTTCGACGGCCAAGCTCCGCAGTTCGACCAGGCTTTCGCCCGCCTCATCACCGACCTCCAGGACCGCGGCATGCTCAAGCGCACGCTCGTCCTCGTGAGCTCCGAGTTCGGACGCACTCCGAAGATCAACGGCACCAACGGCCGCGACCACTGGCCGCGCGTCTTCTCCGTCGCCATGGCCGGCGGTGGCATGAAGGAAGGCTACATCCACGGCGCCTCCGACGCCCTCGGCGGCGAGCCGGACCGCGACGCGGTCGGCCCGGAAGACCTTGCGAAGACCATGTACCGCGTCCTCGGCATCAACTCCGAGAAGCGCATCATGTCCGACGGCGGCCGTCCGGTCGACATCGTCAACGGCGGTCGCATCATGACCGACTGGCTGGCCTGATCCGGCGCCTGATCCCCATCCGCCTCCCTCATCGGGGCGGCGGGCGGGCTGCGCCCCGCTGAAACGTTTTATGAAGTTCCGCCACCTTGCCGCGCTCCTCTCCGCCCCGCTCGTCGCTTGGGCGGCCTATCCCGACGTCTCGACGCTGAAACCGCACGGCGGCCAGATCGGTGCCGACGTCAAGCTGACGCTCGGCGGCGCCCGCCTCGACGATTTCGAGGACCTCATGTTCTACACGCCGGGCTTCAAGGTGAAGTCCGTCGAAAGCCGCGCGGCGAACAAGGTCGAGCTGACCTTGGCGATCGATCCGAGCGTCCGCGCCGGCAATCACATCATGCGCGTGCGCACGAAGTCCGGCGTCTCGCACATGCGCCAGTTCTTCGCGAGCCCCTTCCCGAGCGTGGAGGAGAAGGAGCCGAATAGCGAATTCACCGCCGCCCAGACGATCGCGATGAACCAGACCGTCGAGGGCGTGGTGCTCGCCGAAGACGTCGATTACTACAAGGTCACCGTCAAGAAGGGCCAGCGCATCGGCGTCCAGGTCGACGGACTCCGTCTGGCCGCGATCCCGCAGGGCGCGTTCGATCCGTACATCGCGATCCTCGACAAGGACAAGTTCGAGAAGGCCTTCTCGGATGACACGATCCTGCACCGCCAGGACGGTTACTGCTCCTTCATCGCCGAATACGACGGCGACTACTACGTGATGGTCCGCGAATCCTCCTACCGCGGTTCCGGCAATTCCTACTACCGCCTGCATGTCGGCGACTTCCGCCGTCCGGACGCGATCTATCCCGCCGGCGGCAAGCTCGGCTCGAAACTGAGCGTCCGCTTCGTCGAGTCCCGTGATTCCTTTGCCGAGGAGGTGACGCTGCCGACCGAAGACGACGCCGAGTACGTCCTCTACCCGAAGTCCCAGTCGCCCGCTCCGTCCGGCAATCTCTTCCGCCTGTCGACCGTCGACAACACGCTCGAGGCCGAGCCGAACGAGACTTTCGAGAAGGGCACCCTCGCCGTCGAGGCCCAGGCCTATGCGCTGAACGGCATCATCGAGAAGCCGGGCGACATCGACTGCTTCCGCGTGCCGCTCAAGAAGGGGCAGGTCTTCGAATGCCGCGCCCTCGCCCAGATCTTGGGCTCGCCCCTCGATCCCGTCGTCAACGTGTACACCCCGAAGGGATCCTCGATCGTCGGCAACGACGACGGCGGCGGCATGCGTCGCCTCGACTCGCGCTTCAAGTTCACCGCGTCCGTCGACGGCATCTACACGGTGCGCATCGCCGACCACCTCGAACGCGGCGGACCCAACTTCGTCTACCGCATCGAGATGGTCGCCTCCCAGCCGAGCCTCTCCTTCGCTTCGCCCGACTACAGCGTCAACGACAGCAGCCTCCGTCAGTTCATGGCCGTCCCTCGCGGCGGACGCATGGTGCTGCTCGAGAACTTCACGCGTAACGGCGTCAGCGGCGATTATCGCTTCGACCTGAAGGGTCTGCCCGCCGGCGTGAAGCTTCTCGAGGACGCCGCCCCCGGCGACCTGCCTGGCGTACCGCTCGTGCTTGAAGCCGCCGCGGACGCGCCCTATGCCGGCGTCGTCATCACCCCGACGCTGCAGCCGGTGGATCCCGCCAAGAAGATCGTCGGCCAGATGCGCCGCACCTTCGACATCGTGCGCGTCGGTAACACCATCTATTATCAAGGCATCGAAGACCAGCTGCCGGTCGCCGTCGTCGACGAGGCGCCTTACTCCCTCGAGATCGAGAAGCCGCAGGTGCCGCTGGTGCGCAACGGCATCTTCAACCTCAAGGTCATCGCGAAGCGTAAGGAAGGCTTCAAGGGCCCGATCCGCGTCTTCATGTGCTGGACCCCGCCGGGCGTCTCCTCGCTCGGTGAGCAGACCATCGCCGAAGGTTCCAACGAGTGCGTGTTCCAGCTGAGCGCCAACGCCAACGTCGACACCAAGCCTTGGAAGTTCGTCGTGCAAGGCGAGGCCACCGCCGGCAAGGGCAACGTGTACAACGCCTCTCCCCTGACCGTGCTCGCCACGGACCTTCCCTTCGTCGCCGCGAACGCGATCCCGCTCACGGCCATGGAAGTCGGCACGCCCGGCCTGATGACCACCAACTTCGAAGTCACGCGTCCGTTCGAAGGCGAAGCCGTCGCCCAGCTGGTCGGTGCTCCGGACACCATCCGCATCGCCCCGATCAAGGTCACCAAGGATACCAAGGAGCTGCGCTTCACCGTCGAGACCGACGAGAAGTCCCGCGTCGGCAAGGTCGCGAACATGTTCGTGCAGGTCGACATCCCCATGGGCAATGCCGTCGCCACGCACCGCATCGCGCTCGGGTCGATCCTGCGTCTCGATCCCGCCCGCAAGGCCGCCCCCGCGCCGGTCGCCAAGGCCGCCGCGCCGGCCGCCGCCAAGCCGAGCGCCGCCGCCCCGGCCGCCCCGGTCGTCCTTTCCCGCCTCGAACAACTCCGCCAGAAGAACGAAGCCCCCAAGAACTGATTTACCCGCCATGCCTTTCCGTCTCCGTTTCCCGTTGCTCGCCCTGCTCGCCGTCGGCCTGACGACGTTGGCCACCGCCGCTCCCGTCGCCTTCGACGAGGTGCGCGCGATCTTCGAAGGCAAGTGCCTGGAGTGTCACAATCCGGACAAGACCAAGGGCAAGCTGCTCATGACCACCCGCGAAGCCTTCCTCAAGGGAGGCGAGAGTGGCCAAGCGCTGATCGGGGTCGATGCCGAGAAGAGCGAGTTGGTCAAACGCCTGACTTTGCCGAAGGACCATGATGACATCATGCCGCCGAAGGGAGGACCCCTCCGGGCCGCCGAGATCGACATCGTCCGCCGCTGGGTCGCCGAAGGCGCCAACTGGCCCGCCGGCGCGGTCCTTGCCGCCAAGGACAAATCCAAGGAAGAAGCCAAGGCCGAGCTCGCCCAGAAGTTGGCGACGATGGTGAAGCTCGAGATCTTCCCCGAGTCCCTCAGCCTTGAGACCAAGCGCGACTTCCACCGCGTCGTCGTCTTCGCGACCTTCAAGGACGCCACGACCCGCGACGTCACCGCTTTCGCCGACCTCCGCGTCACCGACGAGAAGGTCGCCAAGTTCGACGGCTATTCCGTCCACGCCGTCACCGAAGCCGGCAAGACCGAGGTCGTCGCCGCGATCGGCGGCCACACCGCCCGCATTCCCGTCGCCGTGAAGGACGGTCAGAAGGACCGCGCCGTCTCGTTCCGCCTGGACGTCATGCCGGTCTTCCTCCGCGCCAACTGCAATAGCGGCGGCTGCCACGGCGCCGCCCGCGGCAAGGACGGCTTCCGTCTCTCGCTCTTCGGCATGGATCCGGACGGCGATTACGTCCGCCTCACGCGCGAGCTGATCGGCCGTCGCATCAACCTGGCCATCCCCGAGGAAAGCACCTTGGTCGAGAAGGCTGTCGGCGCCGTGCCGCACTCCGGCAACAAGCTCTACGACGCGGATTCGCCTTATAACAAGACCATCCTCGAATGGATCACCAACGGGGCGAAGGATGACCCCGCCGGGATCGCCAAGGTCACCGGCATCGAGGTCTTCCCCAAGCAGATCGTGCTCGAAGGCAAGGCCGCCACCCAGCAGATCACCGTCCGTGCGACCTACTCCGACGGCACCGACCGCGACGTCACCAGCCTCGCGCTCTTCATGTCTAACAACGACCCCGTCGCCTCGATCGCGAAGGACGGCGTCGTGAAGTCTGGCGACCGCGGCGCGGCCTTCATGCTGGCCCGCTTCGATGTCTTCAGCGTGACCGCCCAGGTCATCGTCATCCCGAAGGGCCTGGTCTACGAGCGTCCGAAGGCCCTTGAAGTCAATTACGTCGACAAGGCCGTGAACGAACGTCTGCACCGCCTGCGCATCGTGCCTTCCGGCGTGTGCACCGACGAGGAGTTCGTCCGCCGCGTCTACATCGACGTCGTGGGTCTCTACCCCAAGCCGGATGAGCTCAAGGCCTTCGTCGAGGACAAGCGTCCGGACAAGCGCGCCCAGCTCGTCGAGAGCCTCCTGCAGCGTAAGGAATTCACCGAACTCTGGGTCATGAAGTGGGCTGAGCTGCTCCAGATCCGTTCCGGCATCGCCGGCAACAACAACACCCCGCCGTTCTACAAGAACGCGCTCCTCTATTACAACTGGATGGCCGACGAGATCGGCAAGAATCGCCCGATCAACGAGATCGTGGTCGACCTGCTGTCGGCCAACGGCGGCACGGTCTCCGTCCCGGCGGTGAACTATTATCAGAGCGAGCTCGACCGCCTGAAGCTGAGCGAGAACGTCGCCCAGGTCTTCATGGGCATGCGCATCCAGTGCGCCCAGTGCCATAACCATCCGTTCGACCGCTGGACGATGAACGACTATTACGGCTTCAACGCCTTCTTCGCCCAGATCGGCCGCAAGGCCACCGACGACCCGCAGGAGGTCATCGTCTTCAATCAGAAGGGCGGCGAGACCCAGCACTTCCTGACCAAGAAGAACGTGAAGCCTAAGTTCCTCGGCGGCGAGGAGCCTGACATCAAGCCCGGCGAAGACCGCCGCCGCGTGATGGCCGAGTGGCTCGCCTCTCCGCGCAACCCGTACTTCGCCCGGAACATCGCGAACATCGTCTGGGCGCACTTCCTCGGCGTCGGCGTCGTGGATCCGGTCGACGACGTGCGCGTCTCGAATCCGCCCTCCAACACCGAGCTGCTCGACGAGCTCGCCGCGCACCTCACCGAGTACAAGTACGACGTCCGCAAACTCGTCCGCGACATCACCGCTTCGGCCGCCTATCAGCGCAGCTCGAAGACCAACGAGACGAACGCCAACGACAAGCTGAACTTCGCCCGCGCCCAGGTCCGCCGAGTCCGCGCCGAGGTGCTGCTCGACGCCATCTCCCAGATCACCGAGACCCCGAACAAGTTCCAGGGTCTCCCGCTCGGCGCCCGCGCCGTGCAGATCGCCGACGGCGCCGTCTCGAACTACTTCCTCGAGACCTTCGGCCGCTCCAAGCGCGAGTCGGTCGCCTCCACCGAGGTGAAGACCGATCCGAATCTCTCCCAGGCGCTCCACCTGATGAACGGCGACGCGGTCAACGACCGTATCCGTCGCGGTAAGGTGGTCGAACGCCTCATCGCCGCCGGCAAGAAGGACGACGAGATCGTGACCGAGCTTTTCCTGCGCGTCTTCGGCCGCTTGCCCGCCGCGGTCGAATCCAAGTCGATCGGCGCGGCGATCGCCGCCGACCCCTCGGGTCGACAGGTCGTGCTCGAGGACGCCTTCTGGGCGCTGATGAACTCCAAGGAGTTCTATTTCAACCACTGATCATTCTTTCCGCATGTCTTCCGTCGCCCCAAGCCTTCGTTGGCTTTCCCGTCGCTCGCTCGTCCTCGCGGCCGGCCTGCTTTCGACCGCCGCCTGGGCGCAGGACAACGAGAAGCTGACGTACGACGACCATATCCGGCCGTTGCTCGAGAACAAGTGCTTCTCCTGCCATAACCCTGACAAGAAGAAGGGCGGACTGGAGCTCACCAGCTACTCCGGCCTCATGAGCGGAGGCAGCGGCGGCGCGGTCGTCGACGCGGGTAACCCGCAGGGAAGCCGTCTCTGGACCTGCAGCGCGAAGAAGGAAGAGCCTTTCATGCCGCCGGAAGGCGCGCCGCTCGACGCCAAGGACCTCGCGTTGCTTTCCAAGTGGATCGCCGGAGGCGTCCTGCAGGCCAAGGGCAGCGTGGCGAGCAAATCCAACAAGCCCAAGGTCGACCTGAGTTTCGCCGGTGGCGCAGGCAAGCCGACCGGCCCCGTGGCGCGTCCCGAGAACGTCCTGCTCGAGCCGGTCATCGTCACGCCTCGCACCTCCGCGGTCATCGCGATGGCCGCCAGCCCTTGGACCTCGTTGCTCGCCGTTGCCGGCCAGAAGCAGATCCTGCTCTACGATACCGACTCCCATGAGCTCGCCGGCATCCTGCCTTACGCCGAGGGCTACGCCCGCTCGCTCAAGTTCAGCGCCAACGGCTCGTTGCTCGTCATGGGCGGCGGTCGTGGCGGCAAGATCGGCCACGCCATCGTCTGGGACGTGAAGACGGGCAAGCGCGTCACCGAGATCGGCAAGGAATTCGACCAGGTGATGTCCGCCGACATCTCGCCTGATCATCGCAAGGTCGTCATCGCCACCAACGCCAAGAAGGTGAAGTGCTTCGACGTCGCCAATGGCGAACAGCTTTACCTGATTTCCAAGCACACCGAGTGGGTCACCGGCGCGGACTTCAGCCCCGACGGCGTGCTGCTGGCGACTTCCGACCGCAACGGCAACGTCTTCGTCTGGGAGGCCGACAACGGCGGCGAATTCTACGCCCTCGGCCAGCATAAGGGCAGCGTCACCGACCTCGCCTGGCGCGCCGACTCCAACATCCTGGCCAGTTGTTCCGCCGATGGCGTCATCACTACCTGGGAGATGAAGACCGGCAAGCAGGTCGCCAGCTGGAACGCTCATGGCGGCAATGTCCAGTCGGTCTCCTTCTTGCCGGATGGTCGCCTCGTCTCGGGCGGCGCCGATGGCGCGAGCGCCGTCTGGTCCATCGAAGGCAAGCGCGTGGAACAGTCCCAAGCCGTCAAGCAGGGCGATCAGGTCGCCCGCGTCGTGGGGCTTTACGACTCCAAGAATTT
>CAIXQT010000312.1 GCA_903921665.1 uncultured Opitutia bacterium | reverse complement strand
CGTTGTCTACGCGACCCCGGAAGAATACCGCAAGATGCCGACCGTCCCGGGCGTGGCTAATTCCGGCACCTATTACTTCAGCTCCCGCGAGACCTGGGCCACCTCGGCGCAACTGAAAGCCGCGGGAGCGCAGGCGGCCGACCAACGCGACCGCAACATCGTCGCGGATAGCGGCGATTGGGGGGATTGGTATGCGCTCAATTTCGGCAACCCCGAGCTTTGGAGCATCCATACGCGCAAGGTCAAGGACCCCAAGTGGCGCGGGCCGACCGGCGCCAAGCTACGCTTCGAGATCGCCGCCCGCCTCGATGGCTGGCTGGCCGTGAAATTCGTGGCCAACGAGTGGGGGGCCTTCGCGGCCGGCCCTAAGGCCGAATACGCCGCCGTCAAAGAACTCAAGGTCCGCGACGGCTGGGCGCAGGTCGAAGTCGATTTGGACGACCTCAGGCCGATCGGCGCGACCAAAGGCAAGTTGAGCGACTGGGAAACCCTGACGGAAGTGAGCGTCACACCGAACATCCCGGCCGACCTGAAGACGGCGGAGATGACCACGCCGAAGGGCTGGACGGCTGGCTTCGAACCGAAGATCCGCAGCCTCCGCTGGGAGGGCGGCCATTACGTCGCCGCGCAGAAAGCTCCGGCGACGCTTTCCGAAGCCGAGCGTAGCAAGGCCTTCAACGACGCCATCAAGGCCTCCTTGGAGCAGGAGAAGAAGGATAAGAGGTAAAGAATAGGTTTTAGCGGTTGGCGGTTAGCTGTGGCGGTTGGGGAATGCTAATTTGCATTAAGGTAGGGGCAGCACGCGGTGCTATCCCTACCTTACAATGACTTGCTTCGCAGCAGTTCACCGTGCCAGCAGATCCCCGCGCACGCTCAGCGTGCGCTCACTTGCAGCAACCCGGCTTGCCGGCGACGAGGTCGGCGGAGCGGGCGAGGAGGTCCTTCTTCGTGGCTTCGTCGGTCGCGGAAGCGGCGAGCAGCTCGAGGGCCTTGAGGTTGTTCGATTTCACCTGAGCGTGGTGGGCGGCGGAGCAACGGCGACGGGCGAAGAAAAGCACGGCGAGCAAGAGGGCGAACTGAGCGACGAAGATCGTGAGGTGTCCGACGATGCGTTCGGCCCCGCCGACGTTGCCGGCGGAGGAGTTACGGATGAACTCCGCGCCACCCTTCGCGATGATGATCGTCAAGATGACGGCGAGGGCGACGAGCACACGGCCCATCAGCCGGTTGCATTTGGCGGCGCGGCAGAAGACTTCGGAAGCGGAGGCAGGAGGGGTGCAGGCCATGGTAGGAGTGACAGTGAGAAACCCTCCCCCGCTGGCAACCCTGCAGTGGGTAGGGTCGGGACCGCCGGGAGAGGACTGAGTTGATGACTGCATTGAGGACTGAATCGAGTGCTGAATCGATGAGGACAAACAATCCTGCCACCTGCCACCCGGGGCTGCCACCCGCCACCCGAAACGAAATCCAGACATCGACCCACTCGTTTAACAAAGGCACCACGCATCCTCCCCCATACTCCATACTCGATACTCCATACTCTCCGGCACTCTCCGCCCTTGCCCTCCCCCTATCCTCTGCTTCTAGTCCCGCGTGGCCACGAAGCTTCTGCTCCTCGACTGTGATTCGACCCTCTCTTCCATCGAAGGGATCGACGAGCTGGGCCGCCTACGCGGGCCGGAGACCTTCAAGGCCGTCGAAGACATGACCAACGCGGCCATGGATGGTGGTACGCCGATGGAGGCCATCTTCGCCAAGCGCCTCGACATCATCAAGCCGACCAAGGCCGAACTCGAGGCGATCGGGGCGAAGTACATCGCGACGGTCGAGCCCACCGCGAAAGCCACGCTGGACCAGCTCCGCGCCGCCGGCTGGAAGATCGCCATCGTCAGCGGCGGCTTCACCCAGGCCATCCTCCCCCTCGCCGCTTACCTCGGCATCGACCGCGTCGAAGCGGTGATCCTCCGTTTCAACGCCGACGGCTCTTATGCCGGCTTCGACGAGTCCTGCCCGACCTGCCGGTCGAGGGGCAAGAACGTCATCGCCCGCCGCCTGCGAGCCGAACATCAGGCCACGCACGTCGTCATGGTCGGCGACGGCGCCAGCGACCTCGAGGTCAAGGGCGACGCCGACAAGGTCATCGGTTTCGGCCGCTACGCCGTCCGCGCCAAGGTCAAGGCCGGAGCCGATGCGTTCATCACCTCGCTGGCGGAATTGCCGGGCGTGGCAGGCTGAGAGACAGGCAAGTAGATACAGGTGCAAAGGTGCAAATCGGAGCCTTAGGCGCCTGTGCAAAAGTGCAAAGGTGAGGCGATGCCTGAGGTAGGGACGTGATTGCCATCACGTCCGTTCGCCAAGCTACGCTGGGCTTTAAAAGGACTGGCTAAGAGCCGATTACCTCTCGATCGCGCCTTCGAACGGATGCGATAGCAATCGCATCCCTACCCCAAGACAGGGCATGTCACTCAAAGGGAGACCGGAAACCGGATGATTGGCTGCGGGCATTTCTTTCAGGTCTCAGGTCTCGGCCGTCGGGTACCAGGTTCGGGTGTTCAGGTTCAGGTACGGGTGCGGGATTCTGCCATCTGTCCTCTGTCATCGATTCAGTCATCTAATCAACCCGTACTACCCCCGCTCCCACCCCTACCCCTACCCCTTTCTACACCTTTGCACTTTTGCACCTTTGCACTCAATCTTCCCCCATGCGCTGCCTCCTGCCCCTGCTCGCGTTCGTCACGGTCTTCGCCGCCGATGCCCCCGCCCCGCTCCGCGTGTTCCTCCGCTGCGGCCCGAAGACCCACGGCCCGGGCGACCACGACCACCCGGCCTTCGCCCGCGACTGGCGCCCGCTGCTCAACGCCGCCGGCATGAAGGTATCCGTCGGCGACGCGGATGATAAAGGCGTGCAGACCTTCCCGTCTGACGAAGAACTCGGCCGCACCGACGTGCTCGTCATCCACCGCCAAGGTGGCGGCGACTTCAAGCCCGACGAGAAGAGCCGGGTCGAAAAGTTCGCGGCCCGCGGCGGCAGCTTCGTCGTGATCCACGCCGGCGCCGTGGCCGGCAACAACGCGTCCGCCGATTTCTATAAGGACCTCGTCGGCGGTTCCTGGCGCCAGAAGGTCACCAAGTGGCGCGAAGGTCCCATGGAACTCAAGTTCGTCGACAAGACCCACGGCATCTCGAAGGACATCGCGGACTTCGGCATGAAGGATGAGATCTACTACGACATGGATCTCCGCGACGACATCCACCCGCTGGCGACCGCCCCCACGCCGAAGAAGAAAGGCGATGGCTTCGAAGCACAGACCCAGATCTGGACTTATGAAAAAGCCGGCGCCCAACGGGCGTTCGTCTTCATCCCCGGCCACACCTACGTCAATTTCAGCCGCCCGGACGTGAAGAGCCTGCTCATCCGCGGCATCGCATGGTCCGGCCGAAGGACCGACCTCGCGGCTTTCGAAGCCCGCGCGATGCTGCCGGACTGCCCGCCCCCTCCGCCCGAAGCGAAGAAGTGAGCAGGAAGGGCCAGGGCTAGGGCTGGGGCTAGCTGAAGCACTAATTAGCAGAGCCTGTCCAAATTAGGCACGACCACTTCTGGGCTCGTGACCTTGTTTAATCCTAGCGCTGGCCCTAGCCCTAGTAGGCCTAGCAACCCAAGATCTCGCGGATCTTCGCGCGTCGGTAGCGAAAGATGCGCTCGACCTTCGACTTCACGAACGGATAGGCGACCTCGCCCAGCGGCCAGAGCGGCAGCTTATAGAGCACCTCATCGTCCATGCGCGTACGACCACCTTCGTCGGCGAACGTGTGCGTGTGGAACCAGACGGCGTAAGGGCCCTTGATCTGCTCATCGGCGAAAGCGTAGGGCGGCTCCCAGTGGGTGATGCGCGTGCGCCAACCGAAAGGCACGCCGCTCATCTTCAGGTCATAATCGATCAAGGCGCCCTGCCTCATCACGATCGGGAGCGGCGTCTTGATCCGGAAGCTAAGTTCCGGCGGCGTGATCGCCTGGAGGTTCTCGGCCTTGGAGAAGAAATCGAAGACTTGCTCGACCGGCAGCGGCAACACCGTGCTCTCGAAGTAGCGGTGGACGCCGGTAGGCAGCGAATTCGGCTTCGCGAGATGGTCGCGGCGATGGGCGCGGATGACTTCGCTGTAATCGGACACGGCAGGTGGCGGTAGGGGCAGGCTGGCGTGCTCGGGGCGGGGTGTCAAGGGACGCCCAAGGGGAAAGGGCTTGCCGAGGGCACCGCACAGGCTTCCCTATCAGGTACATCCTTTTCCAATGGCCTCCCCCCATTCCCGCCGCAAGACCACCGGCGCTTTCGGCAACAACAAGCCCCGCGCAATCGTGCGCGACTTCGCCCGCCCCGAGCCTACCCCGGTCGACACCACCCCGCGCGAACCCAATCTCCCCGACAAGCTGATCGCCTTCGCCCAGCCGATCCTCGAACAGGCCGGCGGCAACCATACCGCCGCCAAGGGCGCCATGAACGTCGCCATCCTCATCTGGAACGCCGCCATCGAGGGCGAAGCCAAGATCAAGGAAGCCAAGGCCACGCTCGCCAAGCTCCCGGGCGCCACCGCGGAGCAGGTCGAAGAACTCGTCACCACCATGGTAGCCCGTAAGGCCGAGCTCTACCCGTCCGACAACTTGCTCGTCACCAATTTCATCCTGAAGTTCAATCACAAGCGCGGAGCCCAGTTCCGCGTGTCCGCCGTCAACATCAACCCGGAAGGCGTCAAGAAGGCCGACCTTCCGGACATGGTGAAGATCTCGGGTTGATTCGAAGTTTCCCGTTTGCGGTGGACGGGGTTTGGGTCTGAATGACCACGCCCATGGACACCATCGTCCTCCGTAACGCTGAACTCATCAACGAAGGACGTCGCTTCCGCGCCGACGTCCTCCTGCGTGCCGGTCGCATCGAGCGCATCGGCATAATTCCCGCCGGCACCAAGGCCGACCGTGAATATGACCTGACCGGCAAGCTGCTGCTCCCCGGCCTCATCGACGACCAGGTGCATTTCCGCGAACCCGGCCTGACCCACAAGGCCTGCATCGCCAGCGAGGCCCGCGCGGCCGTCGCCGGCGGCGTGACGTCGTTCATGGAGATGCCGAATACGAACCCTACGGCCACGACGCACGAGGAACTCGAGAAGAAATACGCCATCGGCGCCGCCACCTCCGTCGCCAACTACTCCTTCTTCTTCGGCGCGACCAATACCAACCTCGAAGCCGTGAAAGCGACCGATCCCCGCAAGGTCTGCGGGGTCAAAGTCTTCATGGGCTCTTCGACCGGCGACATGCTCGTCGACGCCGCCGCGACGCTCGAAGGGATCTTCCGCCACTCGCCCACGATCATCCTGACCCATTGCGAGGACACCCCGACGATCAAGGCCGCCGAAGCCGCCGCCAAAGCCAAGTGGGGCGAAGACGTGCCCGCCGGCGAGCACCCTCGTATCCGCTCCGCCGATGCCTGCTACGCGTCTTCGTCGATGGCCGCCGAACTGGCCAAGCGCCATGACGCGCGCCTGCACATCCTGCACATCACCACCGCGAAGGAGCTCTCGCTCTTCAGCGCCGCGCCGCTCAAGGGCAAGCGCCTGACCGCCGAAGCCTGCGTGCATCACCTCTGGTTCGCCGAAGAGGACTACGCACGTCTGGGCCACCAGATCAAATGCAACCCGGCGATCAAGACATCCGCTGACCGAGCCGCCGTGCGTGCGGCCGTGGCCGCCGGCGTCATCGACGTCATCGCGACCGACCATGCCCCGCACACGTGGCAGGAAAAATCGCAGTCCTACTTCAAGGCCCCGTCCGGTCTGCCGCTCGTCCAGCATTCGCTGCAGGTGCTCATGGATCTGGCCAAGCAGGGCGCCTTCACGCTCGAGACCGCCGTCGAGCGCGCCTGCCATGCTCCCGCCGTCCTCTTCGGCGTCGAGCAGCGCGGCTTCATCCGCGAAGGCTACTGGGCCGACCTCGTCGTGGTGGACCCGAACAAGCCACAGCCCGTGACCAAGGCCGGGCTGCTCTACCAATGCGGCTGGTCGCCCCTCGAGGGACACACCTTCGGCAGCAGCATCGAACGTACCTTCGTCAACGGCGTCTGCGTCTTCGAAGACGGCAAGATCCGCGCGGATGCGCCACGCGGCATGCGCCTGACGTTCGATGGAAATAGCCGTTGAAGAGCAAAACGGATGGCTGAGTAGATGACGGAGGACAGATGACAGAACGATTCAACGGGCTGATCGAGAGGGCGGCGTGGTAACGGGCCGACATCTCAACCCGACCTCCTTCCGTGATCTGTAATCGATTCAGCACTCTGTCATCGATTCAGCCATCGACTCCTGTCCTTGCCACCCCACCCCGCCTCCCCCTATTAGTCCGCCGTGTTCACCCTGCTTAAGACCGATACGACCACGGCCGCGCGCCTCGGCGTCCTGAAGACCCCCCACGGGGAAGTCCGCACGCCGGTCTTCATGCCCGTCGGCACTCAGGCCACGGTGAAAGGACTTTCCCCCCAGCAGGTCGCCGAGACGGGCGCCCAGATCCTGCTCAGCAACACCTACCACCTGAACCTCCGCCCAGGCCGCGAAATCGTCCGCGCCGCCGGCGGCCTCCACAAGTTCATGCACTGGGATAAGCCGATCCTGACGGACAGCGGCGGCTTCCAGGTCTTCTCGCTCGCGAAGCTCCGCACGATCACCGACGAGGGCATCCATTTCAGTTCCCACCTCGACGGCAACAAGCTGTTCCTCGACGTGAAGGACTGCTTCGACATCCAGGACGCGCTGGGGTCCGACATCGCGATGGTGCTCGACGAGTGCCCGCCCTACCCCTGCGACCGCGCTTCGTGCGAAGTCGCGGTGAACCGCTCGATCCGCTGGGCCAAGGAGATGCTCCAGTTGGCCAAGGACAGCGGCTTCCTCGCCTCGGGCCGTCACCTCTTCTGCATCAACCAAGGCTCGGTCTACGACGACCTTCGCATCCGCTGCGCCGAAGAGCTCGGCGGCCTCGATTTCCCCGGCCACGCCATCGGCGGCGTCAGCGTCGGCGAGCCGGAAGAGCATATGCTCCATCAGGTCGGGCTCGTCGCGCCGCTCTTGCCCAAGGACAAGCCCCGCTACGTCATGGGCGTCGGCACCCCGCCCCAGCTCCTCCGCATGGTCGCGCTCGGGGCTGACATGTTCGACTGCACGATGCCGACCCGTATCGGACGACACGGCGGCGCGTTCACGCCCGACGGCCCGATCAGCGTCAAGCACCTGCGCTACCGCGAAGACCATCGTCCGCTGGTCGAAGGCATGGATAACTATACCTGCCGTCACTTCTCCCGCGCGTATCTGCGTCACCTGCACCACGCCGGCGAACAGCTCGGCGGCACGTTGCTCGCCCTGCACAACATCCACTTCCTGCAGGACCTCATGGCCCAGGCCCACGCGCACATCGCCGCAGGCGACTTCGCCTCGTGGTCCAAGTCGTGGTGCGAGCGCTACGAAGCCGGCGCCAAGGACGAGATTCCGACGGACTAAAGGCAGGAAATCAAAGGGAGACCGGAAACCGGGATGTTTGCTAGGGCATATAATCACCCCAGCCTATCATCCGGTCTCCGGTCTCCCTTTGAGTTTGAATCTCTGCATCGAGGTAGGGTTGAGCGCCTCGCTCAACCGCGGCTGACCAAGGGTGGTCAGCCCTACCAGAAGGGACACGAGGCAGGCGTGCATTACCATCGTATCCGTTCGAGCCCGCCAGAGGGAGTCGTCGGGTCTTAGCCAGTTAGTGAAAAGTCTTACCCACCGTCCGCGAACGGACGTGATGACAATCACGTCCCTACCTAACAAAGCCCTGTCCCTCGCTTTGACCTGCGGTCAAAGCGAGAAACTCTCCCCGCAGGAACAGCTGGCCTTGGCGTTGGGGTTGGAGAACTTGAAGCCTCCGCCGATCATCTTGTCGGAGTAGTCCAACTGAGTACCGCGGAGGTAGAGGGCGGATTTCGGGTCGACCAGGACGTCGACTCCCTCCGAGCGGACCAGGATGTCGGCCGGCTTGGCCTCGCCGACGAAACGCATCTTGTAGGACAGCCCGTTGCAGCCGCCGCCGGAGATCGCGACCCGCAGGAAACTCCCCTGAGCCTCGCGCGCGGCCAAAGAAGACACCTTCACCCCCGCCGGAGCCGTCAGGCGGATCAGGCGCTCGTCGGCGACGCGCGGACCGGTGGCAGGTGCGGTGATGTCCATCTTTGCACAGGATTGTGACGAACTCCCCCGAAGACAAGCCGGCACGCCGGCAAAGCCCCTTATCCGGGAGGAAAACAGGCTTGCCCGCCTCCCTACCGGAAGGGATATGATGACTTCCCGGGTCACGGTCGCGTAGCTCAGTTGGTTAGAGCGCAGCATTCACATTGCTGAAGTCACAGGTTCAAGTCCTGTCGCGACCACCACCCGGGATTCCTCCGCCGCGATGACACGCCGCACCGTTTTCTATTAGTTTATAATATTAGAGGTCAGATTGTAATTAGGTGTTCCCAGCAAACTGTCGCTTAATTATTCCTGAGCCTCCTCGATGACGCCGCCCTGCGGGGCGTCGCCCGTCGCTTCCCCTCCCTTTCCACGCCTACCTTCCGCCTCAGATGTCCGAGTCCTCGAAACTTCCTGACAATCTCTCCGAACTTCTCTCCCATCTCCATGAGCGTCAGGAGAAGCGCGGCAACTGCACGATGAAGGATCGCGCCGAGCTGTGGCTCCGCTACGGCGGCGAGAACCTGGACATCAGCCCGCCCAACTTCCACCACGCGTTGGCGACCTGGCTGGCCAACGCCGGCCTCGTGCACAAGGACAAGGCCGAGGACGTGGCCGCGGTGCTCTACTGCCTCGGCGTGACCAACTCGAACAACCTCTTTCAGAAGGTGAATCAGGGCAAACTCGTCGCCATGGGTATCGGCAAAAACGGCCGACGTAACGCCAAGGGCCAGCGGAAGGCCTGAGCCCGAGGGGGGGCTCCGTGACGAAGGGGTGACGACCCCGCCGAACCCGTTGACAATGAGCCGGGCCTTCGGATGATGGCGGCATGAGCCGGCATCAGCAAAGGCGTCAGCAAGAAGTAGCCCGGGCGCGATCGTTCTTGGAACGACGCATGAACGACCTGCGCTCGCGCCTCGGCCTCAAGGCCGATGCCGCCCCCTTGCCCGGCGAAGCCGCCTACGAAGACACTGAAATCGGCCGCGCCCCGGGCCAGCTTCCGGCCGCCTCACCCTTCGAATCGACCGCCCCGACCAAGTTCCGGGTCATTTCCTACGACGAGAACAGCTGCAAGGTGGACGAGTTCTCCGACCTGGATTCCGTCGGCCGCCACGCCGGCAAGCCAGGCATGGTCTGGATCCAGGTCCTCGGCATCACCGACCCCCAGATCGTCCATATCGTCGGGGCCTTCTTCGATATCCCAATGCTGGCCCAGGAAGACATCCTGACGGCCACCTCGCGCCCGAAGTTCGAAGAGCACGGCGACAAGCTTCTGGCCATCGCCCGTGCCGTCCGCATCGGCGTCGAAGAAGACACCCCGCGCGGTCAGCAGATCTCCATCGTGGCCGCCCAGAACTGGGTGATCTCCTTCCACGAAAACGACGAGAAGGTCTTCGAGGCCATCGAGAGGCGCATCGCGGACAACAAGGGCAACATCCGCAAATGGCATGCCGGCTACCTGGTCTACTCGCTCCTGGACACGCTGGTCGACCGACTGCTCTACCAGACCGAAGAGATCGAGGATGCGACCACCGAACTCGAAGACTCCATCCTGAAAGGCACCGACGACTGGGACCTCAACGAGGTCTACCGCCTCAAGCGTATCGTCGTGCGCCTCAGCCGTCTGGCTCAGCCGCTCAAGGACATGGTCAGCGTCCTCGAACACTACGAACACCCCCTGCTGCCGACCTCCTTGGACATGTTCCTCCGCGACCTTTACGACCACGCCATCCGCGCGGCCGACCGGATCGAGCATGCCCGCATGATCCTGCAGGACCTGCAGGAGTACCACCACACCCAGCAGGAACGGAAGACCAACGAAGTCATCCGCGTGCTGACGGTGATGAGCTCGGTCTTCATCCCGCTGACCTTCTTGGTAGGCCTCTGGGGCATGAACTTCCACTTCATGCCGGAGATCCATACGCCGTGGGGCGAGAAATACGGCTACTTCCTGGCCCTCGGCTCGATGGGCGCCCTCGCGACCGGCATCATCCTCTGGATGAAGCGTAAGCGGTGGTTCTGAGGGCGCGAAGCGCCGACAGCGCAGAGGACTGCATTGATCGCTGAATTGAGGTAGAGGCAGAAAGGCTCCGCAGGCTGTCTTGTCTATGACTTTATCAATTCAGACCTCCATTCAGACCTCCACGCTGTCCTCCATTCAGTCCTCAGTTCAGCGTGCTCACGCACAATCCTGCGCGTCGACGTCGATGACGTCGATGACCTCGTCGTCGCCGAGGATCTTGGCCCGCAGGGGCAAGATCGCCGCCAGGAGCGACTTCACGCCGCTGACGAGATACCAGATATGCACACGATGCTGGTCTTGCACCTTCTCGAACGGGCAAGGAGCCGGACCACGGATTTCGCAGAGCCCAGGATGCAGGCGCTCGAGCTCCTTGACCCACGCGTCGGCGACGAAGTTCACCTTCTCGGCGTTACGGCCCCGGAAGACATGGCGGATCAGGTGGCGATCCGGCGGGTAGCCGAATTCGGCGCGCTTATCGAGCTCGGCGGCCGCGAAGCCATGGAAGTCGAGCCGCTTGGCGAACTGGATGGGATCGGAGGCCGGCTGGAAGCTCTGTACGACCACCACGCCCTCGAGATCACCGCGACCGGCGCGGCCGGCGACCTGGGTGAGCAGCTGGAAGGTACGTTCGGCGGCGCGGAAGTCCGGCAGCTGCAGCGAAAGGTCGGCGTCGATGATGCCGACCAGCGTCACGCGAGGGAAATCCAGCCCCTTGGCGATCATCTGCGTGCCGAGGAGCATGTCATATTTGCCGGCGCGGAAATCTGAAAGGACCTTACGGAAGAGGTCCTTCTTGCCCATCGTATCCGCGTCGATGCGGGCCACGCGGGCGCGCGGGAAGAGCTGGGCGATGGTCTCCTCGACCTTCTGGGTCCCGTAACCTTTCCAACGGACCTTGGGCGAGCGACAGCTCGGGCAGAGCACCGGGGCGCGCTCCTGGTGGTTGCACAGGTGGCAGCGGGCGGTGTCGTCGGTGCGGTGCAACGTCAGGGAGACGCTGCAGCGCTTGCACTGGACGGCCTCGCCGCAGTCCGGACAGACCAGCGAACGCGAGTGTCCGCGCCGGTTAAGGAAAAGGATCGTCTGCTCGCGACGTTCGAGTCGGGCGCGGATGCCGTCGGTGAGTTCGCGCGACAGGATGTGCTGACCCTTGGAGTGCAGGACCTCCCGGCGCATGTCCACGATGCGGAAGGCCGGCATCGGGCGATCGTCGACGCGCTTCGCCATGACATCCAAGGCATAGCGGCCGGCGGTCGCATTCTTCCAGGTCTCCAAGGAGGGCGTCGCGGAGCCCAGCACGCAGGCCGCGCCGAGGATCGAGGCGCGCATCACCGCGACGTCGCGCCCATGATACATCGGCGTCTCCCCCTGCTTGAAGGAAGGCTCGTGCTCTTCGTCGACGACGATCAGCCGCAGGTTCGGCAGCGGGGCGAAGACTGCCGAACGGGCACCGACCACCACCCTCGCCTGCCCGAGCGACATCGCCATCCAGGCGTCAAAACGCTCGCCGGCGGAAAGATGGCTATGCCAGACGACGACCTTGGCGCCGAGGTCGGCGAGTCGGGAACGGAGCCGGCCGACGGTCTGGGGCGTGAGGGCGACTTCCGGGACGAGGAAGATCGCCGAGCCGCCTTCGGCCACGACCTTACGGATCAGCGCGACGTAGACCTCGGTCTTACCGGAGCCCGTAACGCCATGCAGGAGGTGCGCCCGGAAGGCCTTCGAGTCGAGCGTCTGGGTGACGGAGGTCACCGCGGCGACCTGCTCGGGATTCAAGGTATGTCCGGCCGAGGCGATGGTCTCCCCTTCGGCGTATGGGTCGTTATAGGCGACGCGCCAGAGCACGCTGGCGTCCTCCTTGACCGTGCCGGCCTTGATGAGTGCGTCGACGGCCTGCTGGGCTACGCCAAGGCCTTCGACCATCTTGGCGCGATCGGCGGGCTCCTTCTGCCCGGCGAGATAATCGATCACCTGGGCCTGGCGCGGAGCTTTCTTGCGAAGTTTCGCGAGGACCTCGGCTTCGGGCGGAGCGATGAGCGTCAGCAGACGACGCAGCACCGGCCGGACGCCTTTGCGCACCGCGGCGGGCAATACCGTCTCTAGGACGGAGTTCAGGCCGCAGCCGTAGTAGCTGGCCATCCATTCGGCCAGCTTGCAACAGTCCGGCGTCATCACCGGCTGCTCATGCTCGAGCGAGATCACGCTGCGGAGGCGGGCGGAAGGCGGCGGCTCGGCCGGGTATTTCCAGACCACGCCGATGCTCGTACGTCCGCCAAGCGGGACGCGGACCAGCTGGCCGACCTGCAGGGTTTCCTTCAGGGCCGCCGGCACCGAATACGAGTAGGCCCGGGCCCCGCCGTCAAACGGGACCACCTCGGCGACGCCGGGTTCGATTTCTCCGAAGAGATCGGGCACAGGGGGAGGCTCGCCGAAGCGAGGCGGGGATTCAAGCGAGGGTTGCCGACACCGCCTGTTTTACGCTCAGGCGTGGATATCCGAGGTCGGGACGCCAGAATGGGCCGCGATCCGGGCGCACATCAGGGCCCAGAAGCAGCCGATGCAATTGGCCACCACCAGCTGAAGGTCGGTCGGCATGCTGTAGAAGATCAGCGTGCCGGGGAACCAGACGAAGTAGTTCGTGAGCAGGTTCGGG
>CAIXQT010000311.1 GCA_903921665.1 uncultured Opitutia bacterium | reverse complement strand
TGTCCAAAAGACCTGCAATTCTTCGTGATTCGACAGGCGCAGCTTGGGCGCCGGCGGGTGCGGATGTCGCACGATGTCCCCCCGGCCGAAGGTCGCCGCCAGCTTCTTGACCTCATGTTTCGAAAGGCCGCGGGTCGGGACTTCGATGGACTCGATCCGGCCTTCGCGTATCGTGATGAAGCGAAGCAGGCCCTTGATGATTTGGACGTCGGAGATCAGGCGGCTTAATCCGGCTGGCAAAGGCGTGAGCGTCGCGTCGGAAAAGGCCGCGAAGGAGAAGCGGACTTCGCGGAGGTCGCGGTGGAGATGGCGGTTGACGAATTCGGTCGACGCGGGGGCTTCCCAGTCGCGCGTCTCATGGCTCCAGTGTTCGCCCGCACCGAGCTGCGGGTCGGGCAGGGCGTCGAGCTCCGGGGCGATGCGCGTCATCATGCCGTCGGCCACTTCGTCGCTTACTTTCTGCAGGCGCTCAGCGGTGATGCGTAGGGCCGGTTCCAGGATGAGGATCAGTCCGCCCGGGGCGAGCTTGGCCTTCAGCTCTCCGAACCACCGGAGCAGCGCCGCGTGATCGAGCTGAGGCATCTCGTTCATCACGAAGCCGGCGACGATGAGATCGAACGGCCCTTCCGGCCAGGTCTCAGGTCGGGACGCATCGCCGATGCGCGTCTTCGTCTCGACGCCGTCGCCCAGGGTGGCTTGCGCGAATGATTCCATTGACGCCAAGGCGCTCGGGGACTTGTCCACGCCGTGCAAGGCGAGCTTAGGGAAACCGGCTTGGCGAAGACGATACGCGGCGGCGACGCCGCAGGAGCCCGGACCTGAGCCGAGGTCGAGGATCGCGGGAACCGGGCTCGCGGGCTTCCATCCGCGTAACCCGCAAGCCTGGGACAGTGCGAAAGAGGTGCGCGTGAAGCTCTGGGGGAGGAAGAAGACGCCGTAGGCGGCCAGCAGCCGGGGGTCCGCGAAGTAATCGGGGAATTTCTTGTCGGGGCGCTCGGTCGTGAAGAGATCCGAGAGGTGCGCCACGGCCGGCGTCATACGCTCGAGGGCTTCATCGCCGATCTTCTCGGACGCGAGCTCGGCCTGAACGACCCAGAACGCCTCCGCCTCGGGCGGGTAGGCGATGGGCGATTCAGTTGGCGACATCACGACGTCCCTCCAGCGCGCTGCGCAGCGTGGCCGGGTCGGCGAAGGTCAGGCCGCTGCCGCTGGGCAGGCCGAAGCCGATGCGGGAGATCTTGATCGTCGGCCGGACCGCATGGATGGCTTCGCTGATGTAATGGCAGGTGGCTTCACCTTCGATATCGTTGCCGAGGGCAAGCACGACTTCGGTGATCGGTTCATCCTTCAGGCGTTGTTCGAAGCTGGCCAGATTGAGCTGCTCCGGTCCGACGCCATTGATCGGGGAAAGCCGTCCATGCAGGACATGGTAGGTGCCGCGATAGGCCGCGGAGCGCTCGATCGCCATCAGGTCGGGTACCTGTTCGACGACGCAGATCGAAGCGGGCTCACGTTTGACGTCGAGGCAGATAGGGCAGCGTTCGGCTTCGGCCAGGCTTCCGCAACGCCCGCAGCGACGGACCGCCGAAGCGGCGGCCTGAAGGGACTCAAGCAGAGGCGCGAGCTTGCCAGGTCGTTCGACCAGCAGGTGCAGGGCGATGCGTTCGGCGGAGCGATGCCCCATGCCGGGAAGCATCTTCAGAATCTGGCGGACCTTGTCGAAGGAGGGAGTCACGAGCGATCACATCCCGGGCAGGGAGAAACCGGCCGTGGCCTTAGACATCGTGGCTTCGTGGAGTTCGCGGGCCTTGGCCGAAGCTTCCTGCAGGGCGGCGACGAGGGCCTGCTCGACCACCGTCTTGTCTTCCTTGATGAACTCAGGGTCGATCGTCAGGGCGATGACCAAACCATGGCCGTTGACCGTGACCTTGATCGCGCCGCCGCCATGGGAGACATCGAGTCTCTCCGCGGTGAGCTGCTGCTGGGCCTCGGCGATGCCGCGTTGCATCTTCTGGGCCTGTTTGAGGAGTTTGCCTACGCCTGCCATAGTGAGTCCAGCCTCCCGAGCCGGGCGAGGGAGTCAAGGTCGTCCCGCCGTCCGCTCCCTGCTTGCCTCCGTATCGTCCCGCCTCAGTTTGGGGTCATGCGGCCGCCGCGAGACCTTCAGATCATCGGTGATTTCGTCGCCATCACGTGGGAGGACGGCCAAGAGCAATGTCTCCGTTCGGAACTCCTCCGTGAGCTTTCGCCGAGCGCCGAGAACATGGGCGAGGTCGACATCCTTGGGCAGCGGTGGGGTGGAGACGGACCGCGTCGTTTCCCCGGGGTCGTCGTCACCGGACTGAGCCGTGTCGGCAACTACGCCGTCACTTTGGAGTTCAGCGACGGGCACCGTACCGGCATCTACAGTTGGGAATACCTTCGCGCCATCGAGGAGCCGAAATAATCTTTTACGGGTTGCCCATCCCGCGGTTTCGGTCACGATGAGTGACGTGAAAAAGACTTACGTCCTGGACACCAACGTACTGATTCACGATCCCGAGTCCCTGTTCAAGTTCGATGAGCACATCGTCGCCGTGCCTGTCGAGGTCTTGTCTGAACTCGATCGTCTCAAGACGCAACAAGGCCAGCTCGGCGCCAGCGCGCGCCGCGTGAACCGTTCCATCCGGGGTCTTTTCGAGAACCGGCCGCTCAAGGAGATCGCCGAAGGCGATCCGACGAAACCGGGCGCCCTCCATGCCAAGCTCCGTGACGGCGGCGAGCTCCGCATCGTCATCAACGAGTCGCTGATCCGCGACCACTTCAACGGCGCGAAAGCCGAACGCGTCCGGGCCGTCTTCATGCAGGTCGACGCTCCCGACCATCGCATCATCGCCTCTGCGATCTACTTGCGCGACACCTCCAAGGGTCCCGTGGTACTCGTCACCAAGGACGCCTGCATGGCGCTCAAGGCCCAGGCCCTCGGGATGGACGTCCAGGATTATCGTAATGACCGCGTCGAAACCAGCGACGAAGGCGAATACCGGACGATCAAGGTGTCCGCCGCCGCGATGCGCGATTTCCGTGAACTCGGTCAGGTGCAGGTGAAGGTAAAGGAGGAGCCGCCCCTCATCCTCAACGAGTACGTGATGTTCACGTCCGATTCCTGGACCGAGCCCGCCCGCCATGTCGGCGAAGGCGCCTTCGTCCCGCTCGGCCTTTATCGCGAGTTCATGTCCTCCGATAGCGGCGCCCGCAAGGGCCTGCAGATGCCCCGCGGCATGCGTGTCATCCCCAAGAACTTCGAGCAGTGGATCTTCCTGGACGCCCTCCTGAATCCCGAGATCCGCCTCGTCACCTGCTTCGGTCGCGCCGGCACCGGCAAGACCTTCCTCTCCATCGCGGCCGCGCTTTCCCAGGTCCTCAGCGATTTCTCGCCTTACAAGAAACTCTACGTCTCCCGGCCGGTCGTGCAGATCGGCAAGGACATCGGCGCTCTCCCGGGCTCCAAGGAGGAGAAGCTTTCACCTTACATCCAGCCGTACTTCGATAACCTCGAGGTCCTCTTTTCCAAGAACGGCAACGCCGCGCCTACGCCCACCGCCAAGGAGGCCGTTGCTACCGATTCGCAGCGCCGTCAGAAGAAGGCCCAAGCGATGAAAGCCCCGCAACCGATCTTCGGTTCGCAGTTCCAGGCCGTCAACCAGCCGCGTAAGCCTTACCAATGGCTCATCGATTCCGGCCTGATCGAGATCGAGGCGATGACCTTCATCCGCGGTCGTTCGATCGGCCATGCCTTCATGATCGTCGACGAGGCGCAGAACATGACCCCGCATGAGGCCAAGACGGTCATCACGCGTATCGGCGAAGGCTCCAAGGTCGTCCTCATCGGCGATCTGGATCAGGTCGATACCCCTTACCTCGACGGCAAGTCCAACGGCCTCATCCACACCCATGAGCGCATGAAAGGCCACGCCATCACCGCCAACGTGCGCCTGATCAACGGTGTCCGTAGCGCCCTGTCGGAGCTCGCGGCCCAGCTGATGTGAGCAACTTCCCGCCCCCCGGAGGGCGGGGTTGGGTAGTCCGTTCTTGCGCACGCGTTTGCGGGCAGTTTCCCTGCACGCAGTGGAAAAGGAAACCCCGATGCAGCGGCAGTACCGTGAGTTTCGCGACAAGCTCGCCGCGGGGACGATCCTGCTTTTTCGGCTAGGTGACTTCTACGAGGTCTTCGGCGAGGATGCCGTCGTGGCGGCCAAGGTCCTCGGGCTGACCCTCACGAAGCGACATGAGACGCCGATGGCCGGCCTGCCTCATCATGCGGCTCCGGCTTACGTGAATCGCCTCCTCGCCGCCGGCTGGAAGGTCGCCATCTGCGACCAGCTGGAAGCACCGGTCGCCGGCAAGCTCGTGCGTCGCGGCCTGACTCGCATCCTGACTCCAGGCACCGCGCTCGAAGATTCGCAGCTCGATTCTCGTCGCGGTAACTATTTGGCGGCGATCTCCTGGGACAAGGAGGGTTGGCATGCGTCCTGGCTTGATGTCTCGACAGCCGATTTCCGGCTGGCGACGGATGCTTCCCCGGCCCGGCTGCTGCCGCTGTTGCATTCGGTTTCACCGCGTGAGGTCATCCTGCCAGAAGGGCTTGAACCTTCGCCCGCCGACCGCGAGGCCCTCGAGGTCTTCCTGCAGGGCAGGGCGGTCTCCCGCCTGCCTGGTTGGAACTTCGATGGGGCCGCCGGTGCCCGGCTGGTCGCCCAGACGCTTTCGGTCCATGGCCTGGCAGGATTCGGCCTCACGGACGAACATCCGGCACTCGGCGCCGCGGGCGCCGTCCTGGGTTATGTGACCGATTCGCTCTGCGATCGTCCGAAGAACCTGTTCCGTCTCATCGAGACGAAGCTGGGGTCGTCGGTACTGCTTGATGCGGCGTCCTCCCGTAATCTGGAACTCTTCGCTTCGTCTAATGGTGCCCGCGAAGGCTCGTTGCTTGAGGCCATCGACCGGACCGAGACCCCTTCCGGCGCCCGTCTCTTGGCTCTTTGGTTGGCCGAGCCTTCGACCGATCTCGCGACGATCGCGCAGCGTCAGGACGCGGTCGGTGAATTCTTCAAGCACCCCGGCGCCTCATCCCGGGTCGGCGAAGCGCTGCGTGGCGTGCGCGACATCGCCCGCATCCTCGCCCGCCTGCAGAATCGCCTGCGGAATCCGCGCGAACTGGGCGGTGTCCGCGACACGCTTCGTTCGCTTCCTCCGATCCGCGAAGAGCTTCTTGCCCTGCCGGGCGGCGCGCTCGCCGAACAAGCCAGCCGTATCAATCCCGAGCCGGCGCTCCTCGCCCGCCTGGAGGCCGCTTTGGGTGACGAACTTCCCGTCGACCTCAGCGAAGGTGGGGCGCTCCGCGCGGGTTTCGATGCCGAGCTCGATCGCCTTCGTTCCCTCGCCTCCGATAGCAAGGGCTGGATCGCCGAGTTCGAGCGCAATGAACAGAGCCGGACCGGTATCAAGTCCCTGAAGGTTCGATATAACGGGGCCTTCGGCTACGCCATCGAGATCACCAAGGCCAATCTCGGGGCCGTCCCGGCCGACTACATCCGTAAACAGACCATGGTAAACGCCGAGCGCTTCACCACCGAGGAACTGCGCACCAAGGAACGCGAGGTCCTGCGCGCCGACGAACAGGCGCTCGCCCGCGAAACCGAACTTTTCCAGGCCCTCCTCGCCGAGGTCATCGCCCGGACGGAGTCTTTGCTGGCCACAGCCCAAGCCGTCGCCGAAGTGGATATCGTCCGAGGCTGGGCCGAGCTGGCTCGTGAAGCGAACTGGACCAAGCCTGCGGTCGATGATTCCGACGTCCTGGAGGTCGAGCAAGGTCGTCACGCCGTCGTGGAGCGGATGCTCCAGGCCCGTCCGGGCGCCGGTTCGTTCGTGCCCAATGACACGCGGCTCAGCAGCTCCGGCGAGCAGATCGCCTTGCTCACCGGTCCGAACATGGCCGGTAAATCGACCTACATCCGCCAGGTCGCGCTCATCGCGCTGCTCGCCCATCTCGGTTGCTGGGTGCCCGCGTCCTCCGCCCGGATCGGCCTCGTCGACCGCATCTTCTGCCGCGTCGGCGCATCGGACGAACTTTCGCGCGGCAACTCGACCTTCATGGTCGAGATGAACGAGACATCGAACATCCTTAATAACGCCACGACCCGTTCGTTGGTGGTACTCGACGAGATCGGCCGAGGCACGAGCACTTACGATGGCATCAGCATCGCCTGGGCCGTGGCCGAGCATCTGCATGGCGGCGGCGGGTCCGGTCCGCGTACGCTTTTCGCCACCCATTATCATGAGCTCACCAAGCTCGCCGATTCCATGCCGCGGCTGCGGAACTGGTCCGTCGCCGTCAAGGAGTGGAAAGACGAAATCGTTTTCGTCCGGAGGGTCGTTCCGGGGGCTGCCGACCGCTCGTATGGCATTCAGGTCGCGCGCCTGGCGGGCATGCCGCCGGCCGTCGTCCAGCGTGCCCGGGAGATCCTCGCAGGACTGGAAGCAGGCTCAGGTTTGCCTGCCAAGGCTTTGCCCATGGCTGGAGTGTCTGCGCCCGTCCCGGAGCTCAAGAAGGCCGTAGTGCCCAAGCCAAAGGCCAAGGAAGCCGGTCCGGAACTCGACCTCTTCGCTTAGATTCGCTCGTTCCACTCCCGGGAAGAGAATTTCCCCCAGGTGCCTTCGTGGTCGAACTGATTGTAGATCGGCTCGGGGACGGAGATAGCCGGACTTTTCAGGACGGCGCCGAGCGTCTGGAGGAAATCTTTCTCAAACCGGCCCCAATCGCAGCCGGGCAGGAAAGGGCGCCAGATGTAGCCTTCGATCAGCAAGCCCTTGCGGGTGCGCTTCTGGGCCGCTCCGGCTACCTTGCGGCCGTCATCACTGCGGACGAGGTCGTTGGGTTCGGCGCGTCGGGCGCAATCGTCGGGCGACTGGAAGTCTCGGGTGCCGGTTGGCATCGGCGAGAGCTTCACGGGTTGGCCTTGGAGCAGTAGCGCTTGAAGCAGGGCTTCGTGGACGGCGGCGTAGCTCGCCATCGCATCGGCCTTGAACAGGGGATGTCCTTCGGGAATCACCAAAGCGAAAGTCCAATCGTCTAAGTGTGAAACCAGGCCGCCGCCGGTGCTACGACGGACGAGGGGGTAGCGGGCCGGGACGATTTCCCGGTATTTGGCCCAAGATTGTGAAACGCCGAAAGTGAAGGCCGGCTCTGACCAGGCATACGCACGGAAGCGGATGTTCTTGGGCGAAGGGTAGGACTCCAAGAGCAGGAGATCCGCCGCCATATTGGCGACGGCGTCGGCGGCTTGGCGCGGAAGGACGTCCATGCTCAGAAGTCTACGCCTTTTTCGAGACGACGCACGACCTTTCGGCCGGTCTCTTGCTCGTACCAGTCTTCGCAGCCTCGCGGGACGCGGAGCTGGGCGAGTTGTTCGTCGAACGATTGGGCAGGGGTGCGCAGCTTGCCGGCCAGGGGATGCAGGCGTAGGCTGAGGTCGCGTGGGCGGGTGGTCGCCGCAGGCACTTCGCCCCGGCTGATCGGTCGTACGAACTTGTCGGCCTCGAGTCCGAAATGACGCGCGATCCGCACGCCGATCTCATGACGGCTCATGGCTTCGGTGCCTGCCCAGTGATAGATGCCGGAGAGGTTGCTTCGCTCGCATAGCTCGATGGTCACGTCGGCGAGATTGGACGCCTCGACGGGCTGGCGGATCTCATCGGTAAACAAGCTGGCCGACTTGCCCTCTTTCCATGAGGCGAACAGACGTTCGTGCAATCCGCGGTCGCCGCCGACCGAGTTGCCGATGATCGGCGAGGTGCGGATGACGGCGGCGTGTTCACGGCCGTAACGCAGGACTTCGATTTCGGCGGCAGCCTTGGTCTCGCCGTACAGGTTCAGCGGAGCCGGTTGATCGGTGTGCTGATAGCCGCCGGCGACGCCATCGAAGACGGTATCGGTCGAGAGATGGACGAGTTTGGCGCCGAGGTGGAAGCACAGTTGCGCGAGTTTCTTCGGCACCTCGGTGTTGAGCGTCTTGGCCCGCGCCGGGTCCGCGAGGCAGGTTTCGATCGTCGGCAGGGCGGCGCAATGCACCACGGCGTGCGGGAACTCCTCGAGCAGCAAGGCTTCGAGGGCGGCCTCGGAGCAAAGGTCGAACGCACGCGCCTGCGCCACGCCTGGAATCGTCGGCGCACGGGATCCGCCCAGGGCCAGGACTTCGTGTCCGCGTCGCAGGGCGGCGAGGCAGACCTCGCGACCAAGGAATCCGGAGGCGCCGGTGACGACGAGTTTCATGGTGCACGCTTAAGCCTCGGCGCAGCCAGTGGCAAGAGGGGAGGGTGGTCGCTCACGCTTGCCAAGCCTGCAAACAGTCGCATTGATTGGTCCATTCATGGCTTCCTATTCAGATCTAGCCAATCGGCCCGTGCTCACCCAGCCCGTCTACGAGGCCGGTCGCCCCATCGAAGTGGTCGCGCGTGAGTTCGGTCTCGATCCTGCGGCCGTCATCAAGCTGGCTTCGAACGAGAACCCGCTCGGCCCCTCGCCGCTGGGCCTCGCCGCCGCAAAGAAGGCTCTCGACAACTGCCATCTTTATCCGGACGGCGGATGCACCTTCCTCCGCGAGAAGCTGGCTAAGAAATGGGCTCTTGAGCCTGCCAACTTCGTCATCGGCAATGGTTCGAACGAGGTGATGATCCTGCTCGCCCAGGCTTTCCTTCGTCCGGGTGACGAGGTGGTCTTCGGTTCCCAGGCTTTCATCGTCTACAAGCTTGCGACGATGCTCTTCGGCGCGACCCCGGTCGAGGTCCCGATGCCCGGGTATCGCCATGACCTCAAGGCCATGCGTGCCGCGGTCACTCCAAAGACCCGGATCGTCTTCCTCGCCAGCCCCAATAACCCGACGGGCGGCACCGACGATCCGGCGGACATCCTCGCCTTCGCCGCCTCGTTGCCGGAAGACGTGATCTTCTGCCTCGACGAAGCGTATACGGAATACCTGGAAGCCTCCGCGGACCTCCGTCCGCTGATGAAGTCCGGCCGCAAGGTCGTGCTTTCCCGCACCTTCTCCAAGGCCTACGGTCTGGCCGGCCTGCGCGTCGGCTACCTGATGGGGTCGACCGAGGTCTGCGGCCTCCTGAATCGCGTGCGCCAGCCTTTCAACGTCAACCTGCCGGCCCTCGCCGCGGCCGAAGCCGCCCTCGACGACGACGACTTCGTCCGCCGTACCCGCGAGGTGAACGCGACCGGCATCGCCCAGCTCGCGGTCGGTCTCAAGCAGCTCGGCTTCGCTTACATCGACGGCAAGGCGAACTTCCTCGCCGTGCAGGTGCCCAAGGCCGAAGAAGCTTTCTCGGTGCTCCAGAAGGCCGGGGTGATCGTGCGTCCCCTTCGTGGCTACGGCATGACCGGCTGGCTCCGCCTGACCGTCGGCACCGAAGCCCAGAACGCCCGCCTGCTGGCCGAATTGGCCAAACTCTGAACATGGATTTCGACGAAGCCGTCCGCCTCATCCGCCAGAAGGATGCCCGCTATCAGCCTCAGGCCTACGATGTCGTGCGGGTCGGGCTCGATCACGCGCAGAAGCTCATCCACGGCGAGCCCAAGAAGGGCAAGAGCACCGTGAACCGACATGTCAGCGGACCGCAGTTGCTGGAAGGCTTCCGGCAGCATGTGCTGGAGACCTATGGTCCGATGTCTTATCCGCTCCTGCACAACTGGGGGCTCCGCAAGTCGGCCGACGTCGGCAACATCGTCTTCAACATCATCGAGACCGGTCTCTTCGGGCGTTCGCCGGAAGATAACCTCGAGGACTTCAAGGACGTCTACGACTTCAAGGACGTCTTCCAGAAGCCGTTCGAGCCTAAGTCGAATTGATCAGGCGTTCACGAAGCTGATCGAGCGCACGTCCTGGCAGCCGCGCAGGAGCCTGATCTTGGCGAGCATCGCACGTTCGTGAAAGCGCACTTCCGACTTGATGACGGAGTTCTCGCATTGCACCACGAGCTTCCCTCCTTCGAGCACCCTTAGCGGCGCCGAACGTTTGGCGAGCTTGAGTGGGAGCAGTTCCAGCCAATGGGCGACGATGGCGGTCTCGGGCACGGGCTTGTCCAGCCGGAGCTTCTTGAAGGCGTCCTGCACGGCGTCGTCGATCGACTTCATCGCGCGGTCGGTCGAACGGCCGCGGTCCTCCGGCAGGCCACGGAGGTTGGCCAGGAGATTCTGGACGGTCCGGGAGAACTTGCCCTTCAGTTTGCCTTCGGTGAGCAGGGCACGGATAGCGTAAGGGGCTTCGGAGATCTTCTCGTTGCGGAGGCAGCGGTCGGGGGCGTGGGCTCCGCCGACGACCACGCCGGTCGCGCCGGCGTCACGGGCGCCTTCGCCGTCTTCCGTCGGGCTGTCGCCGAAGTGCACCAGGCCCGAGACCGATCCGCCGAGGGCCCGGGCCGCCTGGCCGAACGCCTTCGGGTCGGGTTTGGCGTAACCGGTTTCTTCGGAAAGGAAGATGCCGTCGAGGTGCTTCGTGAGTCCGTGGCCGTCGAGGACCTTGCGCATGCGGGCGTCGGCGTTGGACAGCACGCCGACCTTCACGCCGAGGAAGCGGATGGCGGATATCGCTTGCAACGAGCCTGGAGCCAGTCGCCAGGACTCCGGGCGTTCGAAGGCCTGCCAGCACTCGCGGAAGACGAGGTCGATCTTGGAGGCCGGGAGCGCCGGACCGAAGCAACGCTGCACGACTTCTTTCCAGAAGACTGCTGGCTTCGCGTTCTTAGGGCCGCCTTTGAAGGCCAGCGCGAACGACGCGTCGAGCACGGCGGCTTCCACTTCGACGCCATGACGCTTCGCACACGCCGCATACACCGCTCCCACCGACGGGCGCGGGAAGAGCAGGGTTCCTGCTAGGTCGAAGGTGACGGCTTGGACGCGGGCCATTACGTGGAGGGGAGTGGTGTCGACCGTAAAGGTCAACCTGTCCCATCATGTCCCTGCTTGTACCGGAGCGAGAACGGGTAATAAACAAGTTATGCACCGTCTTAGCCAGACTGCGTCCCTCCTCATGGTCATCGGGGCGATCTTGCTGGACGGCTGCGTCGGGACGACGCCTGATCAAGGCCTGGGTATGAAGGCTCCGGTCATGCGGATCTTCGTACTGGATACGTCCGGCGCCCATTCCCCGGAAACCGCCTCCTTGGGGGATATCATCCACGATACCGCGGTCCGCACCCTGCAATCGCAGGGTTACGAGGTCGCCGTGGAGTTGGCCCAGGCCGATGCTGCTCTAAACACTAGCTGGCATGCCAGGCCGGGCAAGGTGGGTTCGCCGACGGGACGCGTCTATCTGCAGATGAGCCTGACGAGCCTCGACGGTCGGATCATCCGTTCGACCGAGGTCATCAACGGGATGCCGGCAGGTTTCCTCACCAAGTCTAAGGTGGCTGACCTGGTCCATGCCAAGTTGGGGGAGTTCGGGCCTGCGCCGCTCGCCCGCTGAGCAAGGTCAGGATCGGGCCGCGATGCGGGCTTTGATCTCAGCGACCAGCTTCTCGGTCTCAGGCATCTTCACGCCCGCCGCCAGTCCGCGACGGAGCGGTTCGCCCCAGATGCCCTCCACCTCGACGTCGCGACCTTCGACGAAATCGATGAGGCTGGAAGGGCGGTAAGCCCCCATGCCGACCGTGACGACGAACTGCCGTTTGATGTGGCTGTCTTCAAAGCCGTGACCGCGGGCGGTCGCCGCCGCCTGAACTTCTTTCATCAGGGAGTAAGCCCGCTCATTGAGCACCGGGTCGGCCAGGATTAGGTCGGTCGTGATGCTGCCGCCGGCGATGGAGAGACCGTTGAAGGGGATGTTCCAGCACAGCTTTTTCCAGAGGACTGCTTCCAGTGAGATTTCCGCCTGGCAGTCGACTCCGGCGCTGGCGAAGGCCGCTACGCAGGATTCGACCGAGGGGTTGATGGGGCCGGTGGCGGCGGCCATGCGCACGTACCCTGCCAGCGTCGCGTCGATCATGCCCGGGGCCGTACGATAGATGCAGACGAAGCAAAGCCCGGCGACAATGCGTTCGATGGGCAGCAGCTTGGCCAAGGCCTCGACGTTTCCCATCCCGTTCTGGAGGGTCAGGACGACCGTGGCTGGTCCGAGCAGCGGCGTCACCAGCGCCGGCAAGGCATGATTGGCGGTCGATTTGATCGTGACGACGACGAGGTCGCACGGGCCGATGGTCGCGGCGTCGGGCGTCGCCGAAGCCACGCGGACGACGCGCTCTGCACCCTTGTTCCTGATCCTCAGCCCGTGGTCCCGGATAGCTTCGAAGTCGCTCCGGGCGAGGCAATGGACCTCGTGTCCGGCTTCGGCGAGCAAGGCGGCGTACCATCCGCCGACGGCGCCGGTTCCGACGATCGCGATCTTCATGGGCGGCCGAGCGGACGCCGGACCGAAGTGTGGCGGGCTTCCGTGAGTTTCGTCGGGTAATCGAGCGTGAAGTGGAGGCCGCGGCTCTCCCGGCGCTGCAAGGCGCAGTCGATGATGAGTTCGGCGACCTGGATCAGGTTACGCAGTTCCAGCAGCCGCGGTTCGACGCGGAAATTCCAGTAATATTCGCGGACCTCGTCCGACAAGGTGCCGATGCGGGTCCGGGCGCGCTGAAGTCGCTTGGTCGAACGGACGATGCCGACATAGTCCCACATCGTGCGGCGAAGCTCATCCCAGTTGTGAGTCAGGACGACCCGTTCGTCCGGGTCGCCGGCCGAGCCGTCGATCCAGGCGGGCAGGGGTGTCGGCTGGATCTTCTTGGCCACGATCGTTTCGTGGGCGGCCGCGGCGCCGTCATGGGCCAGTACCACCGCTTCGAGCAATGAGTTCGAGGCCAGTCGGTTGGCTCCGTGCAGGCCGGTGCAGGCTACTTCTCCGACCGCGAATAGTCCGGCCAGGGAAGTCTGGCCGCGAAGGTCCGTGGCGACGCCACCGCAGAGGTAGTGGGCGGCCGGAACGACCGGA
>CAIXQT010000310.1 GCA_903921665.1 uncultured Opitutia bacterium | reverse complement strand
GATATGATGGAGGGCGCGGATGACGCCTTCATGGCCGGTGGCCAGGATGTCGCTGCTCATACGGGTGATGACGCCGGCCGGCTGGATGCGGATAGGTTCGATCGGGGCCGGCTCGCCGCTCATGAGTCGGTCGAGGAGTTCCGCCCCCCGGTAGCCTTGCTCCTCGAGGTTCGTGTCGACGCCGGAGACGTATTTCTTGATCGCACCCACCGAGAGCAGGTAGTCATCGATGCCGACGATCGCGACTTGGGTGGGCACATGGAGTCCGGCTTCCTCGCAGAGTTCGCGCACTTCGACGGCCAAGGTGCCGTTCGCGGCAAACACGGCCAAAGGCTTCGGGGACTCCTTCAGCCGGGTCAAAAGCCACGTGCGGCGACGCTGCCACTCGTCCTGGGCGTTGCCACGTTTGCCGGTGGGCAGCCAGCGCAAGGTCTCGCAGGCCAGGCCGCGTCGACGGAGGGCTTCCGCGAAGGCTTCGCCGCGTTCGACCTGAGACCAGTTCTCGGTGTCGCTGAAGAAGCAGAAACGGGAGAGGCCGCGCTCGATGAAATGCTCGGCGACCAGCTCGCCGGTCTTGGCGTGATCCTGCACCACGTGCGCGAAAGGCGTGTCCCGCCGACGCAGGGAGAAGTCGACCGTCGGCTTGTCGGCCTTACGGACGAAATCAGCCAGGTCGTCACCGGCGCCAAGCCAAGCCAGGATGCCGTCACCGTCCCAACCCCACGGGATCACCTTCTCGTGGATGATGCTGTGGGAGGCCAGATGCCAGCGGTGCTCGGAGGCGTAGGTGGCGATTCCCTGGAGCAGGCGATGGTCATACCAACCCAGCGCGAGCAGGACATTGCGTGGTCTTTTCATGCTGGGTCGGCTGGGGTGGGGCTGATCCAAAAGGTAACCAGGGTGGTAAGAATCGGCACTGCCGGGACACACGAGGCGTGAGGATGATAGCGTACGGTCACGTGGAAGATTAACCCCTGTTTAAAAGGCTAACTTGCACCATCATGAGCGGACGTTCAGACAGGGCAATCGCCGATAACTGAATGTATTATCTTAAAATCGGCACAAAGAAGAAGGATGACGGCGGTAAATCATCCCCGGACAGGCTTAGCGTCGCCAGCCTTAGGCGTCCTTCCGGGCGTCGAGTTCCATCCAGCGGGCCAGCGCTTCGGAGTGCTCGGCCTCAGCGGCGTGGAGTCGCTTCTGCAGTGCCGCGGCCTTGGCTCCGCCGTCCTTATAAATCTCCGGGTCGCCCAGCTGCACGCTGATCTGGGCCTGTTCGGCTTCGAGCTGCTCGATCTTGCCGGGCAACGTCTCGAGCTCCTTGCGTTCCTTGTTGTTGAGCTTGGCGCCAGGCTGAGCGGAGGCCGTCGATTTGAGAGCCGCAGGTTTGGCGGGGGTGCCGATCGCCGCCGTGCGCTTGGCCACGGCGATGCGCGCGAGTTCGTTGCGCCAGTCGGTGTAGCCACCGGCGTGTTCGGTCACGACGCCGTCGCCTTCGAAGACGAGCGTGCTGGTGACGACGTTATCAAGGAAAGCGCGGTCGTGGGAAACCATGATCAGCGTGCCGACATAATCGACGAGGATATCCTCAAGCACGTCGAGGGTCTCGGCGTCGAGGTCGTTGGTCGGTTCGTCGAGCACCAGCACGTTGGCCGGCTTGGTGAAGAGGCGGGCAAGCAGGAGGCGGTTACGTTCGCCTCCGGAGAGCACCTTGGCCTTGGAGCGGGCGCGCGACGGGTCGAAGAGGAAGTCCTGGAGGTAGCTGATGACGTGGCGGGAGCGGCCTTGCACGACGACCGTGTCGCCATCGCCGGCCAGGTTCTCGGCGACGGTCTTGTTGTCGTCGATCTGGTCGCGCATCTGGTCGAAGTAAATCACTTCCATCTTGGTGCCGAACTTGAGGACCCCGGAGGTCGGGGTCAGCTGGCCGAGGAGCATCTTGACCAAGGTCGTCTTGCCGGCGCCGTTCGGGCCGATGAGGCCGACCTTGTCCCCGCGGTTGAGGACGAGGCTGAAGTCGCGGATGAGGGGCGTGCCCCCCGGGTAGGCGAAGGCGATGTTCTCGGCTTCGACCACGCGGACGCCGGAACGTTCGGCTTCGCTGATCTCCATCTTGGCGGAGCCGGTCACGGAGCGCATGGCCCCGCGCTGGGCGCGCATCTTGACGAGGGCCTCCATGCGGGCGTTGGATTTGGTCCGGCGGGCGCCGGGGCTGCGTCGGGACCAGGCTTCTTCCTGGCCGAGCTTCTTGTCGAAGGCCGCGCGCTGGCGTTCTTCGGCGACGAAGAGTTCTTCTTTACGGACGAGATAGGTGTCGTAGTCGCAGGACCAGCTGGCGAGCTTGCCGCGGTCGAGCTCGATGATGCGGTTCGCCATGCGACGAAGGAAGGCGCGGTCGTGCGTGACGAAGAGCAGGGGGATCTTCTGCTCGAGCAGGAACTCTTCCATCCAGAGGATCGAATCGAGATCCATGTGGTTGGTCGGCTCGTCGAGCAGCAGTAGGCCCGGCTTCGCGGCCAACGCCTTGGCGAGGAGGCATCGGCGCTTGAGGCCGCCGGAGAGGTCGTTGAATGGGCGATCCTCGGGGAGGCCGAGGCGGGCGATCAGGTCGTCGACCCGGAGATCCTTCTCCCAGTCTTCGGAATGGTCGTCGGCGCGGACGCCGGAGGTCACGATGTCGCGGACGTTCCCCGGCAGGCTTTCCGGGATCTCCTGGGTCAGACGGGCGATGCAGACGCCGTCCGG